>JAGGSN010000147.1 GCA_021159005.1 Candidatus Zixiibacteriota bacterium
AATGCCACAGTCCGAAAATTAAAATTGCTGAAAATGAATTATTCAGCAAACCCTACTTAGCGCCGCCAACAATTTTAAATGTACTATAGCTCCATTCATAATAACCATAGTCTTTACTACCCCATTTCATGAAACCGATAGTGCCAACACCGGTAATATTTTCATTCCAACCATACTCGAATATTCCATCAAGGCCAAACCCCATTCCGGCATTGTCTGCCCATCCACCAATGGGCATAGCCAATGTTACAGCACCGCCGACAGCCATGTCGCCCCTTGTCTCCTGAGCTAAAGCATTGACGGAAGCAATTAACGCGAACATCGCAGCTAAAGTAATCAGTAATGCTAATTTTTTCATTTAAACTCTCCTTACAAATCAGTTAATATTGAATAAGTTATAATATTTTATACTAAACTTTTATCTTACTTAATTAGCTTTTCCTCCTTTCCCCGCCTAAGCTAAGTTATTGCGGCTATCGCCGTCCAATTCACAAATTATTTGCTTATATATAACGGTTATGACAATCAGAGTAAAGCTAAATTTTAAATTAATAAAGGGCTTCGTTCGCTCTATTAATCCGCCTTAGGCAGATAACCCAACCTATGATAAACTATAAATTATTAGGAAAACTTCTAAAATAAATACTATTGCATTAGATATGTATTTTTCTTACATTTGCCAGCAATGAAAAATATTGGCAACATAATATTGTTCAAAATAGTAAATGGTTCAAAGGAATAAGTAAACAATGAGCGCATCTTATACAAAAAATGCGATTCTATTATGGATTTTAGCGATTATCCTCACTTTGTCATCGGTCGTCTATCAGCGCCTAACCGGTCCAACCCATCCGATTCGCGGGTCTATCGAGATTGACGGCGAAACAGTTCAATTCAAATTGCTCCGTACGCATGATTCCACCGATGATGCCAAGATGGAATTGCATATTCCCTCAGCTCAAATAACCGGCGAACTGCATTGGCGGCGATATTTAAGCCTTGACACATGGAGTACCAAGGCATTAGAGCGAAAAGATAATAACCTCATCATTGCAATTCCAAAACAGCCCGCCGCCGGCAAAGTGATGTATCGGATTAGCCTAATCGACAGTAAAGATAAAAAACATTATCTTACCGATGAATCGGTTATTATCAGGTTTAAGGACCCAGTGCCGTTAGTGTTTTTAATGCCCCACATAATCTTTATGTTTGCCGGTATGCTATTAGCTGTAAGGACAGGTTTTGAAGCCATCACCCGAGGCGATAAAGCATTTAAATTATCTCTGTTGACCGCAATCCTGCTTATTTTAGGCGGCCTTGTATTCGGGCCGATAGTCCAAAAATATGCGTTTGGCGAATTCTGGACCGGCTGGCCGTTTGGTCATGACATGACCGATACTAAAACAGCGGCGGTATTAATACTCTGGCTAATCGCCTTATGGCGAACGCGCGCCGCCGGCAAAGGCCGAGTATGGATTATTGTCGCCGCGGCGACAACTCTGCTTATATATCTTTTGCCTCACAGCATGATGGGTTCTGAAATAGATTATACCAAAACAAAATGATAAATACGCGGACGTTCATCAACTACAGATAACTATCACCCTCAGGATATCGTCCGCTTTAACGGCCTTCCATCATCAGGGATAAACCCGGATTTAAAAATAACAATGAATCCCTATACTTCCATAAGTGCCATAACCGACAGAGCCGGAATTGCTGATATTTTTAAAACCGCGGTCATGATACATCTGTAAACCGGCTTTACCGGAAATACCTAAATAATCAGTCGCCTGAAACTCCGGCTCGATGCCAATTCTGATTGCGTAGTCAGTTTTACGTTCCGGATTATAGCCGTTCTCGTAAAATATGCCAAAACCGCAGTACAAATTGAACCATGACCTTTCTCTATCGACTACCGGAATCCCAATGTAAATAACATCATTGATTGTGGTTGTACCGTCTTTAGCGTCAGCCGTGAATGAAATAATATCGGCATTAACAACATTCTGAATGTAAATTCTGCCAATAGGGTATCTAAGGCTAAGTCCATCCTCCCAGCCAATCCCGCAGGTTGTGCAGGAACAGTATTCGGCATGCGCTCCCGCAGGCATGAGAAATACAAACATAACGATGATTATTTTTTTCACTATATTTCCTTTATAATAGCAATATTCAATTCTGTTTTCCAAGTTTATCCATTATTTTAGCTCTGGTTACCAAGCGCCGCTTGGTAACCAGAGTGAAAGTTTATCCATTATTTATAATAGGGGATGCAGATTAATTTTTCAACATGATATAGAATCATTTTTAATACAGCGTATAAATTCAATCTCAATTTGACAATTGTTATCTATTGTAATAGTATGAAATTAATTAAATGATTTAGCTCTGGCTGCCAAGCGGTGCTTGGCAGCCAGAGTGATTTTTAAACATATTGACGATAAATATGGAAACGATAAAGGAGAAATAGATATGGAACCAGCGGTTATCAACGAGTTTATAAGACGAATCGAGTTGTTTAAAGATTTCAATGACGATGAACTAAACCTGTTTGTCTCGAATATAGAAGTATTAAATTTCGAGCCGAATGCTCTCCTGTTCGAGGAAAACAGTCCGCGAAAACGCCTGTTTATCATCTACAGCGGTGAAATCGAATTGTTCAAGAAAACCCCCTTTGGCGAGGAAAAACGGTTGTCATTTTTCGGCAAGTTCGATTTCTTAGGCGAGGGTTCCCTGATGGATAAATACCCGCATTCAACATCCGCAAAGACACTTTTGAAAACAACGATATTCGCTATCAGCCGGGAGAAGTTTGAAAAACTTTATCGGCAAAACCCCGCTATAGGCGTGAAAATGCTTTCCCAGATAGCGCGAGTAATATCAAAGAGGATAAGGCAAGCCAGCGCTCGGGTTACAAACGTTTCGGCTCAATATATATCAGGCAGAACGCGAACTGAACACGATCTTCTTGGAGAACGCGAAGTGCCGTATGAATTCTACTACGGCGTTCAAACATTGCGGGCGCTGGAAAATTTCAATATCAGCGGCGTTTCTCTGACCCTCTTTCCAGCTTTGATAATTTCCTTAGCGATGGTTAAAATGGCCGCCGCTAAAGCAAATTACGAACTTGGCTTATTATCCAAACCTATCAAAGAGGCGATTGTTCAAGCCTGCGGCGAGATAATTAACGGCAAGTTTCATACTCATTTCGTAGTCGATATGATTCAGGGAGGAGCCGGCACCTCCACTAATATGAACGCCAATGAAGTTATTGCCAACAGGGCGCTTGAGATATTGGGCTATGAACGCGGTGAATATAAATACTGCCATCCCAACAGCCATGTTAATTTGTCTCAATCAACAAATGACGCTTACCCGACTGCTTTAAAAATCGCTCTTATTAACAGCAATAAGATGCTTGTTGAGGTTCTCCGCCAGCTTGCCGAATCGTTCAAAGCAAAGTCGAAAGAGTTCGGCAATATTATCAAGATGGGACGCACCCAGCTTCAGGATGCGGTGCCGATGACGCTTGGCCAGGAGTTCGATTCTTATGCGGCAACTTTGGTAGAGGAGATAACCAGGCTGGAGGAAAACGCCGAACTGTTTTTAGAGGTCAATATGGGCGGAACCGCTATCGGTACCGGCATCAATGCCGACCCTGAGTATTCACAAAAAGTTATCAAACATCTGCGGGAGATAACCAATCTTGATGTTAAATTGGCGCAAAACCTCGTTGAGGCAACACAGGATACCGGCGCATTTGTGATGTACAGCTCCGCTATTAAACGTCTGGCGGTAAAACTTTCGAAGATATCGAATGATTTGAGGCTTCTGTCATCAGGCCCCAGAGCGGGCATCAACGAAATCAATCTTCCTCCAATGCAGCCGGGCTCATCGATTATGCCGGGTAAGGTAAATCCGGTCATACCGGAAGTTGTTAATCAAATAGCTTTTAAAGTTATCGGCAATGACCTTACCGTAACTCTGGCAGCCGAGGCGGGACAGCTTGAGCTTAATGTTATGGAACCGGTGATTGCCCAGAGCATATTCGAATCAATCGAGATGCTCAAAAACGGCATGGCTACTTTAAAATATCGCTGTGTCGATAATATCACCGCCAATGAGGAAAATTGCCGCCGCCTGGTGGAAAACAGTATCGGGATTGTAACCGCGTTAAATCCAGTGTTTGGGTATGAGATGTGCTCGGCTCTGGCAAGGGAAGCTTTGGAAAATAATCGCGGCGTATATGAATTAGTGCTGGAAAAGAAATTGCTATCGAAAGATAAACTTGATAAACTTTTGTCGCCGGAAAGTATGATAAGATAAAGATAAGTCTATATCTTTTCTGCGTCGCCGGAAACCCTTTCATGCGTCGTCTGGAACCCTTTCCTGACGACATATCGGCAAATCACACATAATATGGACGCTGTGTCTGTTTTTTTCTATATCCATGTATTTTATGGTTGGCGTACGTCCTCATGCGCCAACAATCTATTCGACTTCAGAATGCTTCTTTTTCTCTGCTAATTCGGGGTAATACTTTACCATACATTCATCGCATATTCCATGTGAAAAGGCAGCTTCTGAATGATTTTCAATATAAACTTCCATTTGCTGCCAAGAATTCTCATCAGTTCTGATTCTCTTACAATGCATGCAAATCGGCAACAATCCCTGAAGTTGTTTTACATGTTCGAGAGCTTCTTTCAATTCGTGTATTTTATTTTCAAACGATAATTTTAATTCTAATGTTCTCTCCCCTACCATGATTCGAGAATGGAACACTTGAGGATCGAACGGCTTCGTTACATAATCATCAACGCCAGCCTCAAATCCCTTTATCATATCTTCTTTACTGTCGAGAGCCGTTAACAATATTATATAAACATAACTTCTATTTTCAATCTGTCTTGTTTTTCGGCAAACATCAATTCCAGCCATTTCCGGCATCATCCAATCGAGAACAGCAAAATGTATGGAATCATCGCTCTCTATTGTTTCCCGGGCTTCTTTCCCATCTTTTGTTTCGATAACCTCATAGCCCCATTTCCTGAGATTAGAGCTTAACAGTTTCCGGGAAATAACATCATCTTCAGCGATTAATATTTTCATTATGGCACCTTATGCTTATGTTTTATAAAAATATTTTCAATTACTCTCGTCAGTTTATTATTAATGAACTATAAACAGACTATCGTTTAGCATATCGTCAATAATAACATTATATTTATTATTATCAGTTCTTAATATGTTATAGTGAAATGATAGAATTTATATATAGATTAATTAACCTATATTCCACAACACTACTGTCCGGCCTTTTGTCCGCCTTAGGCGGATGCTATAGTGATGTCATTCCCACACT
>JAGGSN010000148.1 GCA_021159005.1 Candidatus Zixiibacteriota bacterium
AAGATATTATAGCGGCTTATTGTTTTATATGTTATGGCTTAAGCAAGCTTCATTTATTGTGTATTAATTGGAGAATTCTATTGAAAAGGCCGGACAGTAGGGATATAATAACTAAAGTAGGACAGGCTGATTATCTGAGATAACATACTGTTAATCAAGGAAATAAAAAGTAAGAATTCAATTGATTTTACCTATCTTAAACCGATATATTTTAAATAACTAAGTAAATTGCAAATGATGGTTTAATAGACAGGGTTATTTTATGATAAGCTTCTGTTATTCATACTGTAAGCTATCAAAGGTTAATATATTAGTTCTAATAACATTAGTGATTCTTATATGCTGCAGTAGATTGTCAGCTTATGAGACTATTTACCCGGAAAGCTTAAATATAGCCTCAAGTTACTCCGTCTCCTCAACGGAATTTGCTTTAACTGACACACTGACAGTAAATTGGAGCATAACAAACAACGAGAGCTATTATTTAGCCAACCTGTATTTTTCAGATAATCTGCCCTCAGAGTTTAGTATAATTTCATCATCAATGCAGATTAATAGCTCTTCCATCGTTTATTATTATTCGGGAGCGATTAATAGCCATATTATTCCATCTAATAACACATACAGATGGGTTATCGATTTTCCTGTTCCTGATGATAGCACTAACAGAATTTTAGCGCCTGGAGACACAATTAATCTGGAATACCAAGCGATTTGTTCTGATACCGGAAACTATACTCTTCCATTTCATACAATATGCTGTTATGGCAGCGGGTCGGGAATATTTTCAACCTCCGACAGTATTTATTTAACCGTTTATTCAGGCTCGCATATTGATGAGAATACCGAAACGCTGCCGGAGAAACCACTGCTTTGTACGGCTTACCCTAATCCATTTAATAGCGAGATATTATTTAAACTAAGCAATCATTTGGATTCTAACATTTTTATCAGATTAGCAATATTTGATATTAATGGCCGAAATGTTTTTACGGAAAACATCAATAGTTCTGCCAACAGATTTGTAATTAGTTGGAAACCCGAAAAAATTGTTGCTGCTGGTGTATATTTTTATAAATTAATTACAGGAAATAATATTTCTTCGGGGAAAATAGTATTTTTAAAATAGCGAGGCGTTTATGAAGTCAATCGACAGACGGAAATTTATAAAAGATATCAGCAAATATGTTAGCGGCGCTTTTATAGGTGGTTATGTTTTCGATTCTATGTTGTTTAGACCTCAGCAAGCCCACGCTTCTATCATGGCTAGTGTTTATGTTGCGAAAAACGGAACACCCGCTGAAAATGTAGCCAAAGTTATTGATATGCGTTTTGGCGGGATTGAAAATATAATAGGCTCAGAGGATATTGTTGTGATTAATCCGAACGGCCAATGGACTAATCAGGGCGGCTCAAATTGCGCCTGCTGTATGGGGCTGATTGACCTAATCCTAAACAGGCCGAGCGGTTTTAGCGGCGAAATCATTTTCACTGAATGTACCCAGTTTTCCTCCACTGGCTATTGGACAGCCACGGGAAATGGATTATTAAGAAATGGCCCTTACAATTTTAATGATATGATAGCCTATTATCATTCACAGGGGCATAATAATGTTAATGGAGTAAGATTATGGCGCAATACCGATGATTCATCAAACTGGCCTGTTGTAACCGGTCCGCATGAGGGACAGGGTTGGGTTAGGGAGGGCTGTGCATATCAATGTCCACCTCCATCAAACAGATGGTATTCTATAACATATCCCTGTATCCGCTCTCCATATTCGAATAAGATTATCGACTTGAAAAATGGAATTTACGACAACGGGTACGATAATCAGCCGTCATTAAAGTTTATAAAAATGCCGAATTTAAACAATCACGGCGGTAATGGCCAAATGGATTATGCCGGTATAACCAGCGCTTTGAAATCGTTTTTGGGCATCACTGAAATTGGCGGTCCCCCTTACCTTACTCTTCATGATGGCTACTCGCATACCGCCCATGAGGTTGGTCAGGCTATTGGAGGCTGGATGAATAATTGCAGGAAACCTGATTTCTTCTTAACAACCGCCGAATGGGTGGGGTGGGGTGATAGAACTTCCTCTCTTGCAACCCAAGCCAAAACTGTCGGCTTTGGCGAGGATCCGGTTACTTTAGATTATTATATGAGCAAATATGTTTTATGGCCTACTCATCCCGAATCGCAGCATTTTAACCCTGATTACAATCCCGAAAGCAACAACAGCCGGTTGACTATGGATGGCTGTCAAAGTCTTGGTTTTGGCACGACCAATGAATCGGAAATCGCTGCTATAGTATATGATTACAATTCTCCCTCAACTTTCAGGTTCGATATCGACAGAAAAATCAAAGCCTTCCGTGAAGGCGGCGCTGATTTGCAGGAAGTCCTTGATTTAATTAGCCAATATAATTCAGGTGAATAGGAGAGAATTTACTTAGTTCGTTAATTTAAAATATTAAATTTATAATTATGCATAAAACCAAGAATTTGCTTAGGGATGAAATAAAAAATTATTATTATCGGGGCTGCGGCACAACCTCGCCCTCGCTAAGCAAAAAAATGAAAATCTGGCTTTATCAATTCGGAATGCATTGCGTCGTTGTCTATCGATTCGGGCAATATGCCGGGGAAGTTTATGCAAAAAATAAGCTGCTGGGACTATTATATAAAATCATTCATAGGTTTCTTGATTATATAATTAAATTTATTTACCATGTTGACATTGATGCTGTCAATATTGAACCGGGATTATATATTGGCCATACGGGAACAATAATAATAGGTCCTTGTAATATCGGGAAAAATTTTTGTGTTACACATAATGTTACGATTGGTATAGGACATGCGATGGGAATTGAAAATATCCCTACTATTGGTGATAATGTCTGGGTGGGTACCGGTTCGGTAATTACCGGAGCTATTAGTATCGGCAGCAGAGTTACTATTTCATCAGGCAGCATACTATCACGAGATATCCCTGATGGCTGCCTTGTTGGCGGCAATCCGGCCAGGGTTTTGCTTAGGGATTATGACAACAGCAAATTGATAATAGAACCCCCCCCTGACTAATTATTTTATTGATTATCTTATGCAGCGGCATCAACATTATGAAGACAATTACAACTATCAATATGATTAATATTAGGAGAAGCAGGTGTTAACAACAAGGAAACTTAAAGGATATATTGTTGATGTTATAATTCTATTTCTGAAAATCACCTTTTTGCGCAGATTAGAATCTTTTAAAGATTTTTACCATACTTTTTACATGAAGCAACTTATGCGAAAAGACCATATAGCCTGGAATGTTGAATGCGCCAAGGATGCAGGAGTACATGTTGGAGAAAATTGCAGGTTTCTTGGAAATATTACCTACTCGACAGAGCCGTATTTAATAGAAATTGGGGACAATACGATTATATCCGGTTGTGTCGATTTTATTACTCATGATGGCGCTGTACTTCTTTTTAATGACGGGGAAAATGATATATTTGGTCATTTCGGAAAAATTAAAATTGGCAGCAATTGTTTTATTGGCTTTAAATCCATGTTTCTGCCTGATGTCCAAATAGGAGATAATTGCATAGTAGCGGCAGGTTCGGTAATTATGAATAGTTTCCCTGATAATTCAATTATAATGGGAAATCCGGCAAAATTAGTATCACATGTCGATATTTTCAGAAAAATTAAAATGAGCAGTAAAAATACTATTAGAAGTAAAGAATATCCTTTCCCTAAAGAGGAAGAGATGCCCAAGGATCAAAAAAAACAGATGGTGATAAAGCATTTTGAAAATCTGCCAATAAGAAAACCGAGATCAAAAAAAAATCGTTAAAACAACGGTTAAAGCAGTTATTATTGCCGATAAGGCATCCTGTTGTTTTTAATTTATAATGAATATTATAAAGAAACTGTGTTAAAATATGGGAAATATTGAATATTAGCAATATACTAATAACACTCAATGCGATTATAATGGATTTACTATTGTAAATTTATAAGCAAGAATCAAATAAGCGCGGTTTATTACTATCAATTGAGAAATTATGTTTGGACTTTAGGTGATTAATCTAATAATATGAATTGAAAAATGTTCGCCAGATTTTGATTGAATAATAGAATTGTTCTTTTGAAATTAAGAATTGAAATAGCGGTGATTCGGATGGCTTAAATCAAAGCAATTTAGGCTATTAAAGAAATATTAAGGGACTGCATGCCCAAGGTAAGTGTCATTATACCTGTTTATAATTCAACCGGTTTCATTGATGAGGCTTTGCAAAGTGTATTTGCTCAAACATTTAAGGATTATGAAATTATTATCATTAATGATGGTTCTACTGATAATACTAAGCAGGTAATTGAAAAATATTCCGATAAAATAAGATACTTTTATCAAGAAAACAGAGGACCTGCCGCTGCCAGGAATAATGGTATTAAAAAAGCTAAAGGCGAATATATCGCTTTTATAGATTCTGACGACATCTGGCATCCCGAAAAGTTAAAAATGCAGGTTTCAATTTTAGACAGCAATCAAAATATTGGCATGGTATTTACCGAAAACAGCTTATTTGATGAGAACGGAGTTTACGAATCCTCACTTGGAAAGCGTAAGAGGCTAATGCACGGTAATCTTGCAGAAAACATTTTTCTCTATAGCTATGTTGCAACTCCTACTGTCATGATTCGAAGGGAAGTGTTTGACAACATTGGGTTATTCGAGGAAAGTATAAAAATGGCTGAAGATGATAATATGTGGATAAGAATTGCCAGTAATTATAGAGTCGAACTGATATATCAATCGCTTGTATCTGTAAGAGATCACCCCAATCGGATGACACGTCAAAATAACGATTTATTTAATTGTATTCAGATTAGCATTGATATGCTTCATTCGAATTATGGCGATAATGTACGAAAAAATATTGATAAAGTCGTACCAAAAAAAATGGGGCAAATTTATTTTAACACTGGATACAAATATTTCGAAAATCAAAATACCAAAGAAGCGAGGAAAGCATTCTCCAAAAGTATTAAATATTGTAAATGGAACTGGAAATATTATTTGTATTATATTACAAGCTTAATGCCTTCAAGTATAATCATATTAATTAGGCGGCTGAAAAGAAAACTCTATCCATCATTCGATTCAGAAACCATAAGGACGAGGAGAGATTAGCATAGATTTCATTAAATCAAAACCAGTGCTGGCAACCAATGTTTGATGATTTTAAATCGATAATCAAGCATTCTGTAGTTTATGGTATGGGTGGTATGCTTGGCAAAGTTGTCGGTTTTATCCTTCTACCGCTCTATACGCATTACCTTTCAACAAGCGAATATGGCACACTCGAACTTCTTGAATTGACCACATATATTGTGGGCATGTTTTTAGCGGCAGGTATTAGCCAATCGCTTTTCAGATTTTATTATGATACCGAAATCCCCGAGGAAAAAAATGAAATAGTCAGTACAGCCTTGGTTGCAATATGGGTAATATCATTAAGCGGCTTTGTTGTGATAGCGTTGTTTTCCTCATCTGTTTCAAATATTGTTTTTGGCAGCAGCGACTATACGGGTTTATTCCGCCTTGTATTTTTGGGTTTAATGTTCAGCTTGACCGGCGAAATACCCATGTCTTTCATCCGCGCTCAACAGAAATCTGTATTATTCACTACAATATCCTTAGTTAAGCTTATAATTAATCTCATCTTAAACATTCTTTTCATTGTTGGTTTCGGCTGGGGTATTCGAGGCATAATATTGAGCGCATTAACCACGCAAAGCGTTATTAGCATAATATTCTCAATTTATGTTATAAAAATATGCGGCTTTCATTTTTCCTTAAGCAAATTTAGTAAAATGTTTAAATATGGTTCGCCTATGATTCCGGCGGGATTAGGCTATTTTATCTTGAATTTCGCCGATAGATTTATTCTTCAGCGATTCACCTCGCTTTCGGATGTCGGAATATATTCTCTTGGCTATAAATTCGGTATGATAATGAGTTCAGTGATTGCTCAACCGTTTATGCTTATATGGCAAGCCAAGATGTTTGAAATTGCTAAAAAGGAAAATGCTAAGAAATTTTTCTCATTAATATTTACATATTTTATGTTTGTAGAGATCTTTTTTGGCTTATCGCTTTCAATAATCATTATTGATGCCCTTAAAATAATTTCCAGTCCCGAATATTATAATGCATGCTTTATTGTGCCAATTATAGCATTTTCATATATTTTATCAGGCGCGTATTTTTACATGCAATTAGGATTATTAATTACTAAGAAAACTAAGTATATTGCATATATTGTTATAATAATAGCCGCCATTAATATGGGTTTGAATTTCTTGCTTATACCAAGAATTGGAATATGGGGTGCTGCCTATTCGACGGTAATATCATATGGCTTACTATGCATTTTTAATTATTATGTTACCCAGAAAATATATTATATTAAATATCAAATTCTAAGAGTATTTAAGCTGTTTATAGTTGCTTTGGCTTTATATGTTTTGGCTTTTTATGTAAAAGTGGATAATTTTATTATTTCAATAACTATAAAGTTTATAATTTCTCTCAGTTATCCTATAGTATTATATTTAGTAAAATTTTATGAACCAGATGAACTTATCAAGATTAAAGAACTTATTGGAGAGTTAGTTATATATATCAAGGGAAAGATAAGTAAGACGAGAATTAGCAAATAATCAGGAAATTGCAAGAAATGGTTTGTAATACAACGGAACAAAACAGCAAAAAGACGATTCTAATACTTGGATATTATGGTAATGCCAACACCGGCGATGAGGCTATTCTAAGTTGTATGCTCAATCAATTGCGAGATATTTATCCCGATATGGAATTTTGTGTTTTATCAGGTAATACGGATTTTACATCAAAAATGCACAAAACGGCTTCTCTGCCAAATATTTTGCCATCTAATTATGTCCGATATATTATCGGGATGCTTGGACGAAACCGGGTTAATTTTATTAACACATTAAATAGGATTAAGGAATCATCCGCTTTAATTGTCGTCGGCGGCGGATTATTTTTTGATAAGCCCGCAAAGAATAAATATCTCCTTGAATTTTTGGGCAAGATTAGTTGGATGAAAAAATCGGGGAAAACAATTAATGTCATAGGCGTGGGAGTAGGTCCTCTTTATGAAAATAAATCAAAAATTGCTTTAAGAAAAATCCTTAACACTGTCGATTTAATTACTGTAAGAGACAATGAATCCAAGGAAGCACTAAACCAAATTGGCGTATCAAATCCTGAAACTTACATAACTGGAGATATTGCAATTTTATTGGAACCATCACCGTCAAAGCAGATAGTGGAAATTATGAAGGGCGAAAAGTTAACTGCCGACAAGAATCCTGTAATTGCTATTAGCATTCGCGGAAGCGATGTTCAAAATCCAATGTTGAAGAAATCAATAATCAAGTTTTGCAGGTATGCGACAGAACAATATAATGCTCAGATTTGGTTTTTCCCTTTTCAATTTTCCGGCAACGATGACGACCGACCTGGAATAAGAACTCTTGAAAATGAGTTCGGGGAAAATAATAATGTGTTTTTCCTTTATAAAGAGAAATCTCCAATGGATATTTTAGGTTTATTTAGCAAAGCTGATATAGTTATTGGCGAACGATTTCATTCTATAATATTTTCGATAATCGCTCAAAAACCTTTCATAGGGATTTCATATTTGCCCAAGGTTGAAAGATTATTTAGCGAGATTGGACATAAAGAATGGTGCGTAAATCTTGACAACATTGATGAGGATTCTCTAATTAAACGTTTTGATAATATATGGATAGAAAAAGATGAAATTAAGCTTGAGCTTGCTGATATCCTAATATCCTTAAGGAAAAAAGCTCTTCTTAATTTTGAAATATTATCAAAGAAAGCAACTTGATAATGTATAAAATTATAGTGGAACATGAACATTAATAGTGGAAAACATTTAAATCAGATTTCTGGCGCGCCCCGGAAAACCTACCTAACCACAAAAACCTTATGGATTGCCAGCCTGCTGACTCTCTGTCTTGTTGGCGGGCTTGCGATTGCCTTTGTTCAGCCGCTTATAATAATAGGGGCAATCGGAGGCATAATTGGCGCTATGTCGCTTATATTCCATCCCTTCCTTGGAGTTCTCGGCTATATTACATTTGAATATGGCAACATGGCAAAGATGATTCCGGCACTTGGCGCTATCCACAGCGGCAAAATAATCATTGTCCTAACTTTACTAATATGGGTAATACGCTCAAAAATGAAAGGGCAGATAAATTTTGTCAGCGATAAACTTAATTGGGTTATGTACATTTGGTTAATAACAGCTATCATATCTACTCAAGCAGCTATGGATTTAGACAAATCTATTCAAGGAGTTATCGATTTACTTAAATGGCTGATTATCTATATCATGATTATAAATATAGTGGACGATCAGCCTAAATGGCGCATGTCAATGTGGCTTCTGTTATTGCTGAATTTCAAAATGAGCCAACATCAAATTAGAGCTTATGGTGCAGGGTTAGCGGCGTCCGGAAGTTTCCAGAGCCATTTTATCAGAGAGGGAATGGGCAGCGGCAGTAGTTCTTTTTTCGGAAATGCCGGCGATTTTGGTGTGGCAATGTGTGTTGTTGTACCTTTGGCATTTTACCTAATGAAAGCCGAGAAAAATACAATATTGAAAATAATCGGGTTAATCTTTACTATCTTTTTTACTGTGTCGCTTGTAAAAAGCGGCGCGCGGGGTAGTATAGTCGGCTTTGCGGTTATCGCTTTGATTTTTTGGCTAAAGTCATCTTATAAATTGCCGACTGCAGTTTCAATTATTCTATTAGCAGCAACCTATTGGGTAAGCGCTCCGGATGTCGTAAAAAATAGATTTATAGCCGCCACCGAAGAGGAAAAAGATAATACATCCGCCCATAGGCTTCTGCTATGGAAAACAGGTATTAATATGTTTCTTGACCATCCTCTTACTGGAATAGGAATTAACAATTTCCACGAAAGCGCAGGAAGATACTACTTGCATGGCGAAGATAGAGCCGGGGCGTTAGAGCCTCATAATATTTTCATAAAAGCTATCTCCGAGTTGGGGCTTGTGGGCATAACCTGCGTGCTTTCTGCTATCTTTCTGATTTTTCTGCGCAATCGCCAAATCCGTAAGCTTCTGATAAAACATAATATGAAAAACGATTTTATATATAATTTCAGCCATGGCTTGGATTTGGCCTTGGTCGGCTATATTACATCCGGCTCATTTATTACCGTATTATATTATCCGCATCTGTTTATCATAATGGCTTTTACTGCTTCACTATATAATATTACTGCTAAAAGGATTGAGCAAAAGCTTGACTTGATTGAACCGGAAAATAAAAATATAAATACATCCGCCAAGTTCGCGCTTTCGACAAACTCCAAGCCTTAATAATTTGAATAAAAACTATACTAAAATATTCAGGTTGAAAAATTGACTGAGAATAAAATAAAAATCCTTCATATCTGCGAAACATCCGGAACCGGCGGCGCTGAGACTGTTCTTCTGAATATCGTCAATAATCTTGATAAGGATATCTATCACTCATCGGTTGTCCTATTCCAAACCGGCTGGCTTTATGAAAAGCTGATTGAGAAGGGAATCGAGACATATATTCTTGAAAGCTGCCGTTCGTTTGACTTGAGTTTGATTAATAGAATACGGCAGATAATTAAGAAATTTAAAATCGAACTGGTTCATTCTCATCTTCCGGATGCTAATGCCTATAGCTGTTTGGCTGCCAAGTTAGCCGGAACGCCATCAGTCGCAACATATCATGGGAAAATCGCTTTTACCAACAGCATATTCAGTCCCAATAATATCAAGCTTTTTTTGGTAAAAACGCTTACTAAAATGGTTGTTTCGGTTTCAGATTTCCTTAAAGTTGATTTAACTGATAAAGCAGGGTTCCCTATGGCTAAAGTTCAAACGATTTATAATGGCGTTGATTGGAAACAGTTTGATAACCCTATTGATATATCAGTTAAAAAAGGAGAGCTTGGGTTCAAATCGGATGAAATATTAGTGGGCATGGTTGCCAATATAAGACCTGCGAAAGGATATGAGTATTTTATCCGCGCTGCCAGATTAATTGCGGATAAAAAACCAAAGGCAAGATTTCTTATATTTGGGGATGGACCTGATAACCTTAAGCAGATAATCTATGACGAAATTTCAAAACTCAATCTTAACGGTATTGTGAAAATTATGGGCTTCAGAGAAGATATACCCGATATATTGCCAATTCTTGATATCTTTATGCTTTCCTCAATCAACGAGGGCTTATCGATTGCGACTATCGAGGCGATGGGAGCCGGCGTACCGGTTGTCGCTACTAAAAGCGGCGGACCTGAGGAGATAATTACTGATGGTGAAACAGGTTATCTTGTGCCTGTTCGCGATGAAAAAAGCCTGGCTCAAAAAGCATTAATTTGCCTGAAAAACCGAGAACTATCTTCGTCCATATCACAACGGGCGAAGGCTCATGTTCGGGAGAAGTTCGGGATTGAAAATATGATAAAACAATATGAAGCGGTTTATCAAAAATGTCTTGAGAGGAAAAATCATTAAAAATAAATTGATTTGCAATAATTATGCTCTTTACTCTAATTCTGTTATGTTCTATTTTAAATGAAAATGTTGATGGTATTAAAATACTAAGAAGAATCGCTTTTATGGCTGCCAAACAACATTTGGCAGCCGACTATGTTTATTATGAAGGATATTGTAGAAATTAACGAAATGAAAAAACTTATGAGTATTTCCAAAACTATAAACTTAATCCCGTTATCCGAGGAAAAGGATAAAATAAAACTATGGGATAATTTTGTTGTCAATCATCCCGAGGGAAGATTTTGTCATTTGTCCGGCTATAAGAAAGTGGTGGAAAACTCATATAATTACACGCCATATTATTATATGCTTGAAAAAAACGGCACCATTGTAGGCTTAATTCCTTTCTTTGTCAGCAAAAGCATCTTCTTGGGCAAAAAGATGGTTTCTCAGCCATTCTCTGAATATGGAGGCTTGCTTTTAGACGATATGACTTCCATGGAGCATGAGGAGGTTTTTAGTGCTGTCAGAGCAGTTATGAGACAGGCAAAAGCAGGTCTTGCCGAAATTCATGGCGGGTTTGGCATTCCGGAAAGCGAAAGGAATAAACATCTAATGCCTATAGCCCCGCATTTCCGCGCTGTCATAACGCTTGACATGGATGCCGAGACTTTCTTCACTAAAAAGATTAATCGCATGGTGCGTAAAGCGGTTCGCAAGGCAGAACGCAATAATGTTATTTGTTATGAAAAATCTGACCCGGAGATGGTTAGCAAATATTTCTATCCCTTATTTTTGCTATCAATGAAACGGCTGGGAGTTCCGGCTCATCCCTTGTCATATTATACTGGTTTTTGCAAACATCTAAAAGATAACCTGAAAATATTCTGGGCTGAATACGACAATAAAATAATCGCTGCCCTTTTGGGATTTACCGTAGGCAAAGGGATTCATATAATCAACATAGTATCAGACTCCGCCTATTGGGATAAACGCCCTAATGATCTCTGCCATTGGCGTTTTATAAAATGGGGCATTGAAAACAATTACGAGTTTTTCGATATGGGTTCTGTTCGATATGACGGTCAGGAGAAATTCAAGAAAAAATGGGGTATAGAACTTATGGATTATAATCATTATCTTATAAATATCGATCCCAATAAAAAAATGCCTTCAGGCAGCTCTTTTGATTCCTCATCGAAAACAATGAGGCTTTTCAGCACTGCCTGGAATAAGTGTATTCCACTGCCATTAACGAGATACATAGGGCCAATAGTTAGAAAACAATTAGCGCGCTAAGCAGCAATGTTCGAAAGCAGCAATCATTTGAAGTCATCCGTAAACGCCTTTATTCGGTAATTATATTATGCTATATTTATTGCCTCCCGCCGGTTTTCCCATATCATTTGCCGATATACTCAAAATAATCAAAGCTCGCGCCAATTCAGAGAAATATTCCGAGATGTTCAAAACCAAGATTGCAGAACATACAGGAGCAAAACATTGTTTCCTTTTCAACTTGGGAAGAACCTCCCTTTATCATATTCTAAAAGCTCTAATCGAACTATCGGATTCATCAAAAACCGATGTCGTTATCCCTTCCTATACATGCTTTACAGTAGCTGCGCCAATCGCCAGACTCGGGCTTAAGATACGGCCAGTTGACATAGACCCGATGACTATGGATTTTGATTATGAGAAACTGTCAAGGCTCGATTTCGAGAAAGTTCTGGCAATTGTCCCCAGCAGTCTGTTTGGTATTATCAGCGATTGGGATAAATTATTATCAATCAAACAACATAACGATATTTACCTTATTGATGATGCCGCTCAGGCGATGGGTTCATGCTATCATGACAAGCCAGCTGGTAGTTTTGGTGATGCCGGTATATTCAGCCTTGACCGAGGCAAACCTCTCTCGACATATTTAGGCGGGTTAATGGTTACTAACGATGACGAGATTGCAGATAGAGTAAAAAAAGCCGCTGATGATTTGAAATTGCCCGGTATTAAAGATGAACTGATGATAGTTATTAAAATAATTCTTTATGCTATGATGTTAAACGCAAGATTATTCTGGCTTCCCAATAAAATACCTTTTCTTAAATTGGGACAAACTTTCTTTGATGAACAATTCAATATGGGGCTTTTATCTGACCTGCAAAGCTGCGCCGGCGCTGTTATGTTTTCCAAACTCGATAGTTTCAATGCTATTCGCGTAAAGAACGCTAAAGCGATTTGTGATGGATTATCGAAAGATGACCGCTACCGCATCCCCGGGTACAGTCAAACCAATTGCCCTGTTTACCTGCGTTTGCCCATACTGGCGCGAAATAAACAGGAACGTGATTGGGCTATTGCCGCACTTGGAAAAAGGGGGATAAAGGCAAGCGCAATGTACCCATCGACAATAAATCAGATAGAAGGAATAGAAAAATATTTAGCCGGCCAGGAAGGTAGCTTTGAAGGCGCTCAGACTGTAGTAGATCGGCTTTTCACATTGCCGACACATCCGTATGTAAGAAGCAATGATATAGAAAAAATCATCGATTGCCTGACTATAAGGTAAGGTAAATTGACGGCATTTATTAAAAGGCTTATTAAACATCTGTTGGCGGTTTGTATCTATTATTCCGGCTTGCTGTCGTTTTTCGATATCATCAAAAGACTGACTTCAACGCCGGATGATTTTTCTATTCTGATGTATCACTGTGTCTTAGGGGATACAGCTAAGGAGAGAGAATATCTTCAAGACGGCATGATAGTCTCAGAGAATATATTCGAAAAGCAGATTGCTTATCTTTCTCATAACTATAATATCATCGCTTTTGATGAGCTTGTGAATTTATTGAAGGCTGAGAAAAGACCGCCTCGCAAAACCGTATGTATAACTTTCGATGATGGCTGGCGCGATAATTATAATTGCGCATATCCAATACTAAAAAAACACAACATACCGGCTATGATTTTTTTGCCTACTGATTTTATCAATACCGGCAAGTTATTCTGGTTTATAAAAGTTATAATCGCCCTATCCGATAATTATAATTTAAGCGATGGACTGGCTGATATCTTTGATAAGGTCAAACAAGAATTCGATGATAGAGATGCGGCGAATCTGCCTCAGGCTAACGATATTGTTGATATTGGAGATAATCCTGACAAATTGATTGAAAAACTCAAACAGTATGACCTTGAGGTTTCGGATAGGATTATTGATTTGATGTTATCTAAAAGCGGTCAACATACTGATAAAAAACGCTGGACATTATCCTGGGATGAGATTAATGAGATGATGCGAAACAATATCGATTTTGGCTCGCATGGCCAATCTCATAAAATTATGACTTTACTGCCGCCCGATGAAGTTCGAAAGGAAATGGTAAAATCGAAAGAGATTATTGAAAAAAATACAAATCGCCCTATTCAAGTCTTCTCATATCCTAATGGCGATTATAATGCCGATACGAAAATATTAGCGCAAAAAGCCGGATATAAAAGCGCAGTCGCAACATCCGGATGCGAGCCAGCCGGAGATAAGCCCGACCTGTTTGCTCTAAGAAGAACAGGCATTCATGATGGCGTATCAACTGGCATTACAGGCAGGTTTTCTAAAGCGATGTTTGCTTGCTATCTTAAGAGGATATTCTGATAATGGCATTTTTAAACGGATTAATAAAATATGCGTAGAATACTTGCAGCAGACGGCCACCAGCGATCAACTCTTGCCCTCGTTCGTTCGTTGGGCAAAAAAGGGATAGCAGTTTCTGTCGCCGAGGACAGGCATCCATGTCTGGCATCGAAATCCAAATACTGCCGCAGCCGGGTAATTTACGCATCGCCGGAGGAAAATCCCCTCAAGTTTATCGAGGATATTAAAAATGAGCTAAAAAATAACGACTATGATATGCTCATCCCGATGACAGATATAACATGCTTCTTAGCTAATGAACATGCAGAAGAACTATCGCAATATACGCATATTTCTATGCCGCCCCCTGAAATTTATAAAAAAGCTCAGGATAAGGGCGAGGTGATTAAGCTATGTAAATCGTTGGATGTGCCAACACCGGCAACCTATTTTATAGAAAATCTGGATGATGCGAAGAAGCTGGCAAAGAGTTTAAAATATCCCGTAGTTGTCAAGCCAAGGCTGTCTAAGACATTAACATCGAACGGCTGGGTACACGGAAGCATAAGCTATGCACATACTGAAACCGACCTTATTCAAACCTGCAAGAATTGGGATTCCTCTCTGCCGCTGCCTCTAATTCAGGAAAGAATCGAGGGTCCTGGCGGGGGCGCCTTCCTGCTGTGCAAAGATGGCGAACCGCTGGCAGTATTCTTTCACCGTCGAATTCGTGAAAAACCACCCTCCGGCGGGGTAAGTGTTTTAAGGGAAAGCGTTCCGGTCGATAAGGCCATGAAAGAATATTCTTTAAAAATTCTCAAGGCTCTTAATTGGCAGGGCGCGGCTATGGTAGAATTTAAGCTTGACCGGCGAGACAATCTGCCAAAGATTATGGAAATAAATGCTCGATTCTGGGGATCGCTTCAATTGGGCATTGACGCGGGTGTTGATTTTCCATATCTATTGTACAGGTCGGTTATGGGCGAGGACGTTCAGCCGATTCTCGATTATAAGGCAGGCATTAAAACGCGATGGCTGATAGGTGATATTGACCATCTCCTGATTCGTCTGTTTAAGTCTGATAAAAACCTGAATCTGCCTGATGGATTTCCGGGGAAGTTGGCTGTGTTAAAAGAGTTTTTCAGGTTTTTTCAATCAGGTATGAAATATGAAATACTCAACCGGGACGACTTGAAACCGGCTCTATATGAATTATATGAATATCTGAAGAACATTATTAAAGGGATATTGGGAAAGTTGCGCAAGAAATAGCATTTGAAATAATAGAGGGAATAATTATTTGGACATCATAACGATAATTACTATCATCTTTTGGGTTTCGCTATTTTTGATATTCTGGACTTATTTTGGCTATTTGTTAATACTGGGCTTGTTATCCCTGTTTTTCACCAAAAAGGTCAACCGTCAGGATTATTACCCGGAGGTAAGCCTGATTATCACAGCCTATAACGAAGAGAAGCGGATTAAGCAGAAGATTGAAAATACGTTAGCTCTTTCGTATCCGAAAGAAAAGCTGGACATCATTGTTGTTTCGGATGGCTCTACCGACCGAACGGAGGAAATTATCAGCCAGTTTCAGAGTCGGGGCGTACGGCTTCATTCAATACCATCCCGTCATGGCAAACACTATGGCCAGAATGAGGGAATTAAAATCGCCAAATATGACATTCTTGTTTTTACTGATGCCGCAACATTTTTAGAAAATAACGCTATTGAAAAAATCTCCCGCAATTTTGCCGACTCCAAAATCGGCTGCGTATCGGGGTTCGATAAAATTAAGGGCGATGATAATAATATTCAGGGTGAGGGCGCCTATGTTAAATATGAAATGATATTGAGAACATTAGAAAGCGCAGTAGACTCATTGATTGGCGTATCGGGTTCATTCTTTGCGATACGAAAGCATCTATGCAATAACTGGCCAATTCATCTTTCAAGCGATTTTTTTACGCCGATTATTACTTATATGAACGGGTTTAGAATAATTCTGGAGAAAGAGGCAATCGGCTATTATGAAGTTCTTCAACAGCCGGAAAAGGAATTCATCAGAAAGGTGCGGACTATTGTTCATGGTATGAGCGTGTTTTTTAAATTCAGACGTATTGCTAACCCGTTTAGGTACGGGACATATTCCATTCAGGTATTGACACATAAACTATCTCGCTGGTTAGTACCAATCTACTTAATAATGTTTTTTCTGTCTAATTTATTGTTAATTAATCAGCATTTAATTTTTATAGCGGTTTTTATCGCGCAGGTAGTATTCTATGCTCTTGCGCTATTTGCTTCACTTAATAAAAAGCTTAAGGATACCATATTTTTTAAAATCCCGCTGTTTTTTGTTATGGTCAATTATTCTATCCTTGTAGCCTGGTACTATTTTTTCCGTGGTGAAAGATTTATTGTATGGAAACCGACAGAAAGATAAATATCTGTCATCTTATTTCCGGCGATTTATGGGCTGGCGCCGAGGTTCAGATGTATACGCTGACAATGGCATTAAAAGCAGTGCCCGATATTAGTATCTCGGCCATAGTTCTCAATGAGGGCAAATTGGCTGTGGAATTACACAAAGCCGGTATTGAAACAACGGTGATTGATGAATCGCAATATGGTTTTTTCAGCATTTTGCGTCAGATTAAAGATAATATGAAGGGTAAAGATATTGACATTTTGCATAGTCATCGTTATAAGGAAAACATACTTGGAAGCTTGCTAAAAAGAGACGGGCTTGTTAAATATCTTGTTCAAACCGTTCATGGTTTAGGTGAACCGTTTACAGGAATTAAGATTCTGAAAACAAAAATAATTTCATGGCTAAATATTTATTTTACAAACAAATATTATGATAAAGTGATAACCGTTTCTAACGATATTCAAGGACAATTACAAAATAAAATCAATCCCGAAAAAATGATAACCATACATAATTCGATTGATGCTGCTAAGACAAAACCAATTAAACCGCCATCGGATATAAAAAAGGAATTTGGTATTGATGAGAATATGCCTGTGATTGGGTCTGTTGGCAGGATGGTGCCTGTTAAGGGGTTTGATCTGTTTCTAAAAGCCGCTAAAAAAATATCAGAGTCTAAACCGGATATCAGGTTTTTACTTGTTGGTGATGGTCCTATGAAAACCGAACTTGAGGTTCAGGCTAAGGAACTGGGATTGGGTTCGAAAGTAATATTTCCCGGTTTCCGCAATGATGTGATTGATATAATAAATTGTTTTGACATTTTTATAATCTCATCATACCATGAGGGCATTCCGATGGTTGTATTGGAGGCGATGGCGTTGGGAAAGGCGATAGTTTCAACTTCAGTAGGCGGGATGGTGGAAATATTGATAAACGGCGAATCCGGGTTATTGATAGATTCGGGGAATTTCAGTGCTCTTGCTGAAGGATGTTTGAAAGTTTTTGAAAGCAGCAGCCTAAAAAGTAAGCTTCAGAGAAAAGCTTGCGAGAGAATTGAAGAAAAATTTGATATCAATGCCCATATTATTAGAATTAATAAACTCTATTATGGTTTGGTGAATCAAGCATGAAAATACTACTGATAACTCACCTTCTGCCCTATCCGCCAAGCGGCGGAGTAAGAATAAGAAATTACAACTTACTTAAGGAAGCCAGTAAAAATAACGATATTTACATGCTTACTTTCTATCAACAAGCGCATCTTGAAAATCCGGAGAAATTTGATCAGTATGTGATGGAAATTAAAGAATATTGTAAACATTTAGAAGTATTTGAAATTCCAACTGACAATAAAAAGCTTGCATGGTACGCAATGTTGTTATTGAATATATTCTCGTTTGCTCCATATTCCGATTGGTATTTTCGATCGAAGAAAATGAAACATGCTATCAAACAGCAGATAGCATCCAATTCATTTGATGTGGTTGAAATAGGTACAATAGGTCTGGCAAGATATGCCAAGCTTGCCCCGGATATTCCGGCAGTTTTAGTGCATCATAATATTGAATCTGCGCTTATTTACCGTAGAAGTAAGGCTGTTAAAAATTGGTTTAGCAAAGTATATTTGTTATTACAAGCTTGGAAACTCAAGCGGCATGAAGCTCTATCTGGTAAGTATATTAAATATCATACAACCTGTTCTGAGGAAGATAAAACTATTTTAGCTAAGCACTGCCCCGATGCTAATATTGCTGTTGTGCCTAATGGCGTGGATATTGAGTATTTCCAGCCGGATAATGATTTAGTTGAAAAAAATAGCTTGGTATTTGCAGGAGGTTTAAATTGGTTTCCAAACTTGGATGCTATGATATACTTTAAAAACGATATCTGGCCGATTTTAAAATCTAAAATCCCGAATATTAGCATGAATCTTATTGGTATGAAACCAGGGCGGGAATTATTGGAATTCAGTAAAAAAGATGAATCTTTCAAGGTTTTGGGGTTTGTCGATGATGTTCGTCCATATATTGCCAAAGCGGCAGTATATGTGGTGCCTATACGGGTTGGCGGCGGTACTCGCTTGAAAATACTCGATGCTATGGCTATGGGTAAGGCTATTGTTAGCGATCCGATAGGGTGTGAGGGGATAGATGTTTCGCATGGTGAAGATATTTTAACTGGAGCTACTCCTCAGGAATTTGCTACTCATGTTATTGAAATTTTAAATAATGATGAAAAAAGAAAAAAATTAGAGATAAATGCCAGGGATAAAATGGTTAGAAAGTATTCATGGACTTCAATAGGTCCTTTACTCAATGATGTTTATATCAGAACAGCAGCTATAATCAATTGAGCGCTTTATTAAAAAATACTACTCTTTTGGCTGTCGGTGATATCATGCTTGGGGATTCACCGGTATGCTATGGGTTTGGCGTTGGGTCAATGATCGAAAAGTATGGCTCGAATTATCCTTTTCAACATATAGCTGAAGAATTGAATAAAGGTGATATTGTAATTGGTAATCTTGAAGTTGTTATTTCCGCCTTTAATAAGCAGATTGACAACTTTGAATCAATTCAGTTTCGAGGTCAACCTGAGGCCATTCATGGTTTAGTCGAGTCGAATTTTAATATTGTCGCTTTAGCATCAAACCATACGATGCAGCATGGCCGCAAAGGCTTAGAAGAGACGATAGATATCTTAAATGAGAACAATATTGGTTTTACGGGAATTGAAATTCCAGAAAAGCAAGTAAGAAACCAGTATTTTATGGAGAAAAATGGTTTGAAATTCTGTTTTTTAGGTTATAATTTCAGACCTCAACAGTATTTTAAAGATCCACCGTTGTGGAATAAGCCAAGTTTGGAACTGATAAAAGATGAAATTTGCAAGGTTCGAGATTTGGCTGATTGTGTGGTAATTACTCTTCATTGGGGTGATGAATTTATCGAATACCCTTCATACCAACAAGTAAATTTAGCTAGACAATTAATCGATTCCGGCGCGAATATAATTCTGGGACATCATCCGCATATTATACAGGGGGTTGAAAAATATAATGGCGGTGTGATTGCCTATAGCCTTGGGAATTTCATTTTTGATATGTGGCAAAAGCGTTTAAGAAAAACGATGATTTTAAAATGCATTATTTCCAAAAAAGCAGAAATCGATTTTCAAATTATCCCGATTGAAATAAATAACAAATATCAACCCCAAATTGTTCATGGGCAAGCTGGCGAAATATTAAAACAGGAATTAGAAAAACTTTCACTAAAAATTAGCAATAATAGTACTGATAATGATAACTATAATAGTGAACTGAATAAAAATACAAAGTTATTCCGTAGGGAGATTTACTTACATTATCTATATCATTTACATAAATATGGAGTCAGACCTCTAATCGGAAATCTTTTAAACGCTATGAAGAAAAGATTGATAAAATGAATAGTTCTATAGAAAAACTTTACAATAATAGTCCAGTATTTTTTCAAAATATTGGAATCAGTCTTTATGGCTTAAAAATATACTTGCGGGAATATGGTAAAAAACTGCAAATCGAGCTTGACAAACTTGATAAAAGCCAATGGTATTCAATAAATGAGTTAAAGGAATATCAGAGCGAAAAGCTGAGAAAGCTGATTAAACACAGCTACAATCATGTTCCTTATTATAGAAATATAATGGATTCACGGCGGCTTAAACCGGATGATATAAAAACTATAAAGGATCTCTATAAATTACCTGTACTCACCAAGAATGATATAAAGCATAATTTGAATGAGTTAACAGCTAATAATTATAAGCCGTCCCAACTTATTAAAGGACATACCAGTGGGACAACGGGGACACCATTACAATTCTATTATGATAAACACGCATGTTTAGTAAAAAATGCTGTAGACTGGCGTCAGAAAAATGAGGGGGAAATCGATATAGGAGATAAAATTGCTTTATTCCTCGGAAGAGTGGCAGTTCCTATCACGCAAGGTAAACCTCCGTATTGGCGAACAAATTGGATTTTAAATCATCGATTCTATTCAAGTTTTCATTTGTCATCAAACAATATCGATAAATATATTGATGACTTAGAACGATTTCAACCGGCTGCCTTTGAGGGATACCCATCAACTGCCTATATAATTGCCCGATTTCTATTGAGCAAGAATAAATCTTTGCCTCTTAAGGCGGTTTTCACATCATCCGAAACGTTATTTCCTCAACAAAGAGAAGTTATCGAAAAAGCTTTTAAATGTCCTCTGTATGATTTTTATGGAATGGCGGAAAGAGTGATATTTGCAACCGAATGTTCGGCTCATGAGGGACATCATCTGAATATGGATTATGGCATAACGGAGATTCTAAATAAAGATAATGAACCTGCATCTGACAGCGAGATGGGAAGGATTATCGCCACCGGACTTCACAATTATGCTATGCCGTTAATACGATACCAGACCAGCGATGTTACAGCACTTAAAAAAAATGAATGCTCCTGCGGCAGAGAATTTCCATTAATGGAGGATGTTACAACTAAGGCTGAAGATGTTATCACAACTAAAGATGGAAGGCTAATATCATCATCAATTTTAACGCATCCTTTTAAGCCTATGCGCTATGTTGCCGAATCACAGATTATTCAAGAGGATTTGGAACATATCAGAATAAAAATTGTGAAACTGCCGGGCTATAAAGATGATGATACCAAGTATCTATTAAATGAGTTTATTAAGCGAGTTGGTGATGATATGAAAATTGACATAGAGTTCGTGGAGTCAATCCCGCGCACAAAGATGGGAAAATTTCGATGGGTTATTTCTAAAGTCCCATTGGGGTTTTAGCCACGAAGCATTTTGGTCACAATTAACGAATTAAAAAAATGGATTTGTTTTTATCATTTGTGATTATACTAAAACGAGTAAAAATACTTCTTTGGCTTGTGTCTAATGTTTAAATACTATACAATATTCAAATATTTAACAAATATAATGATGTTTGTGTAAAAATATGATTGTATAACAGCTTTAATTAAAGTAAGTTAGAAACAAATGAATGGATTGTTAATTGTTGGTTCAAATATTGTATTTAATGACGATATGAATAAAGTAATAGTGTTTAAATTAGAAAACGAGGTGAATTTATGTTTAAAAAAATAGCTGTTAGCGTACTACTAACATTAATAATGATATCTTATTCACAGGCGACGACTTATTATGTGAACGCTACAAACGGCAGCAATAGCAATAATGGTTTATCTCCGGGTAATGCATTTTTAACTTCGGGCAAAATTTGCTCTACGGTTGTAGCAGGAGATACTGCTTATTATCTTAATGGAACATTTGACGAACGGTGGTTAGCTTACGATGGTAGATATGCCTGTCTCTTTCCTGTTAATAACGGTGTTAGTCATAATAGCAATATTGTGTTCTATGTACATCCAGAATCCACAGTAGTCGTTAAGGGTGACACAACTACAGGTAATGAAGGATGGGGAGTATTATTATCGACACGGCAATATATAGTTATTAATGGATTTGAGGTTTGCTATAGCTATCCGGCTGGCATCGGTGGTTGGTCGCAAAACTATAATAGAATAAAAAATTGCCATGTTCACCATAATCGAGCTGCGAATAATGATAATGGTGGTGGTATATATATAGGTTATGACGCTTCTTCATATTGCGTTGTTGAGAGTTGCATTATTGACAGTAATTATTCAAATTTAGCTGTTGATGTAAATTTTAGCGGCATCCATACTTATAGAACCTATGCTTGCACACTTAAATATAATACTATATTCAGTCATCGCCCATACGGAAACGGGATTAGATTGAAGCGGGAAGATTCCTTGAACGTCATTTATGGTAATATCATTTATGACAATGATGTTGGTATGGGTGTTGGCTCTGGTTCAAGAGCTAATAGATTTCATCACAATCTTATTTACAAATGCAATGATGGCTTCAGAGTATGGCTTTCTGGAGACATTCCTCATTCTGATAGCAATATGGTTTACAACAATACATTTGATAGTTGTGCTGTTACTGGTATTCATTTGTATGACCACTCAGTCATTCACAGTGAATATGACAGTATATTTAATAATATATTTTCAAACATAGACTATGACAATAATAGTACCGAAGAGGGCATTCATTGGCGACAAAACCTTGATGGAGAATCGACATATAACGGTTTATATTCGGATTATAATTGTGTATATAATGCCAATAATAGTTATTTTGGGAGCATATATGGTGGCAATAATGCAGGGACGTATACGTTAAATAATTGGACATCAACTTTTAGTATAGATGTTAACTCAATTTGTCAAAGCCCGCTATATGAACCGGGCAACCATACCTATATCTTATCCGATTCCTCCCCCTGCCGAACAACCGGGCGCGGGGGTGCCTACCCAACCTATATGGGGGCTATCGATCCCGAAGCCGAACCACCCGACCCGCCGGCAACACCAACACTTGCCAGCCCAGCCAATGGCGCTACCAATCTGAGCCAGCCGGTTGTCCTCAATTGGAATAATGTCGCTACCGCCACTTATTATCATGTGCAGATTGACAACAATTCCGATTTTGGCAGTCCTGAAATAGATAATGGCTCAGCAACAAGTTCGCAATACAATGCCTCCGGATTAGAAGGCAGCACTCGGTATTATTGGAGAGTGCAAGCCGGCAACTCAGGCGGTACAAGCTCCTGGAGTTCTTCCAGATATTTCACCACTGCGGCACCCGATGAAGACGACCCAGTAATTTCAAATGTTAATTCCGGCAATATCACCTCAAATTCAGCAGCTATAACATGGACAACCGATGAACCGGCAACCTCTCAGATTGATTATGGATTTACCTCCAGCTACGGTTTAAGCACAACCGTGGATCCATCCCTAATAACTAACCATGAAGTCATCCTAACAGGCTTACAGCGTGATAACGATTACCATTTTCGAGTTAGATCTGCGGATGCATCCGACAATGAAGCAGTTAGCGGTGATTATACTTTCCATACCGATACTTCTACAGTAGTAGAAAACATAGCGCCAGCGTCAGACGTTACTGTAAGCAGCACCTACAGCGGCTACTCATCAATCCGTATAAACGATGGAGTTATCAACCCCCGCGGCGGAACCCCAACAACCTGGGCCTCTACGGAAAGCTCAAGTTCGCCGCATTGGATAGAGTTCGATTTCGGCAGCAATAAATCCTTAGAAAGCATTTCGATAAACTGGGCATGGAATGATTACCGAAGCGAATTTATGACCTCTCAGCAATACTATATTCAACGCTGGAACGGTTCTGACTATACAACATTCAATCAGGTTGACAACAGCAGCGCCGACAGTGTAACCACAACCGATGTTTCAGGATTGACTACCTCAAGATTGAGGATTTATCAGCCTGCCAATATGGGTTCGCCGAATTATTCATCTGTTATCTGGCTGACTGAGGTGGAGATATATGGCTCGGACGCCGAATCCGATACTATCCCGCCAGCGCCAATTGACGACCTTAACGCTATACCGGGCGAAAATCATGGTGATATTATCCTGACCTGGACGGCTCCCAGCGATGGCGATATTGCGGCTTACTTATATGAAATCAAATACTCCATCGATCCAATATCGGAATCGAACTGGGAATCAGCCATCTCTGTTTCGGATGCTCCTGCTCCCCAATCTTCCGGAACCAACTCAACTTTTGTAATGGAAGATCTTGAGGAGGGACAACCCTATTATGTTGGCATCAAATCATATGATGGTTCGGGGAATGCCTCAGACCTGTCAAATACTCCGGATACTTTTGCCTGCGGCATCATGCCGCCCTCTCAGCTAAGCACTGAGGTTGATTCAACTAACGGTTCGGTTGTGTTAACCTCATCATGTGTCGAATCATACAGATCGGTATCATATAAATTTACGCTCGATTCATTAAGCGATTTTCCCAGCCCCAAAATCGGACTCGGTTTTGGGGCTGGAGATGATACAATTACCATGGTTACATTCAACGAACTATCTTCTGACATTAATTATTTTTGGCGCTGCTGCGCTTATTCTGCCGCCAGTCCTATTGATAGCTTAGACGCTGATTCGAGCGGCTGGTCGCCTACTATAAATTTTAACTTGATAAGCGGCGCCTTCGAAGCCTTAACCGAATCAAACTGCTTATATCCTGCCGAGGGGGATGTTGTTCATGCCAGTCAACCGGTATTCAGTATCAGAAATGCTACCGGAATTGAAATCATATATTTCCAGATTGCCGATAACGACCAATTCGATACTTTTGTAGAAGAATCAGGTCCGGTGCAGAAAGTGTCCGGCTCGGATATTACTACCTGGAAACTTTCAGAGTCGCTTGAACAGGGAGAAACATACTATTGGCGAATAAGTCCCGATAACATATTATGGGCACAATCATTGAGTTTCAGCACACTATTTGATATTCATCCATACCCTAATCCGTTTCGCCCCTCTGATGGCCATACAGCCATTACTTTCACAAACCTCCCGCAAAACAGCAATATTATAATCGCTACTATATCAGGGGAAATAGTTATGACAGGAAACGATATAGGTCCGGATGACTGGGTATGGGATGCAAGAAACAGCGGCGGGGACAACCTTGCCTCCGGCGTTTACTTATATATGGTAGATTTCCCCTCAGGTTCTACCAACGGCAAGGTAATCGTTATTCGCTAATCAATAGCGCTATTATTTTTTTAAACTTCAAATTTCATCACTACTGTCCGGTCTTTTCAATTGAATTCTTCAATAATATATAGTAAAGCGAAGCTTTCTTGAATTATAATCTAATGGCCGACAAGATGTTGGACGACTTCGATAAAAATTGGCATTTCATCTTATATTTTATTGAATATTTCGAGATAAGATTTGAGAAATTGATTCTAATTCGATGATTATCCATTTACGTCATTCCCCCGCCGCGGCAGGAGAATCCAGGAATCCGCCAGCGGCGGACGGAACTGTTCGTTAACTCAAAGGTGGATAACAAGAATACCATGCCCTGTATCCGCAGACAGGCGGGCGCCGGCAGGCAGGAAGTGTCGGCATGACCAATCTCTGGACTCCCGTTTTCACGGGAGTGACGTTGATTATAATGTTCTGCAAAAGGCCGGACAGTAGTGAAATTTCATACAACTCGAATTATCCCGGGTTTTGCAGTAGAGCTGCAAATAAATTAAAATATTATTCGGAATTATATTGAACGCTTAGCAATAAAAACACACCCCTAAATCCCTTCTCAAGAGGGGACTTTAAAAACAAATATCCTCAAGCAAAAGCGTTTTACCCTAAGTCTCCAGCAGCGGCGAGAGACTTTCAAATTGAATAATCATATAGCGTGTTAGCGCGGCTTTATTCCCCCCCTTGAAAGGGATTAGGGTGGTTGGTGTACACTCCGTGCGCCAACATTTTATTATTCCCCTCTTGAGAGGGACCAGGGGTGTGTTTACGTTAGCAAAACAATAAAACAGTTATCTAATATTTCACTTTTCTGTAAGGATATTTTTTCGCAGATGTGTAATGATATCGATTTATGGCAATGCTCTATATAATAATCACTGCCATTATAAAATTCCAACCTGCCTGCCGGCGGACATGGCTGCAAAATATGGGTTCATATGTATCATTAAATCGATTCATTGCAATGTCTTATATAATAGCTGCTGCTATAATAAAATTCCTCAGCAAAATCTGGAATTAATTTTAGTTGCAAATAAGCGGTTATTATTTAATAATATAACGATAGTATAAAAACATAGGATTTTCTAATCGAAGCAAGTAATGACAGGCTGTCTTTTCTAATAATTGAATGAGATATTAAATGAATTATCAAAAAGCGAAAGGCTTATATTATCTTCTTTTTTGTGTTATCATATTTATATTTTATATACCAAACTGTTTTGCTGACGATACTTCACTTGTCGAATGTTTATACGATTCGGTTTTCCTTGATATAAAATCAGACTATACGGCTGAAACGATTATTAAGCAAAAACTTAAGTTCAACCGGCCGGGCAGCGTTAGATACTCATCAATCAGCGAATCGGTGAATCGCTATGTCGAGTTTTCTATAATTGACATTAGATATATTTTCCCTGACAGTCAGACAATAATCATTAAAGATAACGACATTGAAACGGTCTCTGATTTTGGCTCCGGTTTTTATTCTAACAGCAAGACAAAGATTATTCATCTGCCGTCAACAAGAACCGGAGCGATTGCTGTAATCTCATATAAATTGAAATATAAAAGCCTTCTTTACCTGCCCCAGTTTTTTAGACAGAAAGATATGCCCACCTATAACTCTTATCTTGAGGTGAAATCAAAGACGCCTTATAAATACTTCCTCTCCGGGAATGATTTTAATGTAAATGAAAACGACTCTCGATTAGTTTTATCTGCCGAAATGATTCCCGCTTATGTTTCCGAGCTTCACATGCCGCCAGTTGATTCTTACCGGGTGGTAATCAGGCCTGATATAATCGCCTATGATGACAATCAATACAGTTTCCAAAGCTGGGGAGATGTAGCTACATTTTACAACAATCTATCGGATGGAAAGATGATTCCCAATAATGAGATAACAGTTCTGGCGCAGAGATTATGCAAGGATGCGTTTAATTATACCGATTCTATAAAAGCTCTTTTTGATTTTGTTCGGGATAATATCAGATATGTTTCGGTCGAAATAGGCCGCGGCGAGTTTAGGCCGCTTCCAGCCGCTGATGTCTATCGCAAGAGATACGGCGATTGTAAGGACAAATCAGCGCTGCTAATTGCTCTGTTGTCGGCTGTAGGAATCAAAGCCAATCCGGCCCTAATCGCAGCCCGAGATAAACCGGATGTTATAATCAGCCTTCCCTGGCCGGGTTATTTTAATCATGTAATCACCGCCGTAGATTATCAGGGCGATTACCTGTTTTTGGATGCCACTCAACTGACCTGCTGTTATGACCATTTAGCCCCCTCCCTTAGAAACCGAAGAGCTTTAGTTTGCGGGACGGAGTCTTTTTTAGATTTCACTTTGACCTCTCCCTGCGATCCCGGCAATCAATTAGATTTTACGCTGGTTTATAAAATTACCCCCAACGGGGATTTCCGCTGCGATGTCGATTTAAAACTTCAGAAAGATCCGGCATTCATTTACTACTCAATAAATCACGATAAAGCTTTAGATGGAATACTTTACACATTTATGAGCGGCGGCTCTGCCAGATTAAGGTCGTCCGGTTTTCAGGTTGAACAAATAGAGCCGGATTGCATCGAGGTTTCCGGTCATTTTTTCGGAGAACTGCCAAAAACCCAGCGAAGCAATAGACTGTTTGTTAATACGTTATCACCTTTTTACGATTATCTTAAATCATATTTTAATACTAAAACTCGGATTAATCCTTATTTGTTCGATTTCAACTTCAATATCAATGAAATAATCAGAATTGAGCTTTCGGATGCTTTCAAAGCAAACACAGATTCAATGGTTTTGGCTTTCAATGAACGCAGCCTGCAAGCAAATTTGTCATTAATAAGCGATGAAACAGGGTGTGTAATAAATAAGAATTTCAAGCTCCTCGATTATACGCTTTCGGCTGAAAGATATAACAGGTTTTTCGAATTTCTCTTGATTGCATCGCAAATTCCTTATAATTCTATAGAAATAATGCCGATGGACGCCAAATAGGAGGTGGAATTTGCGGCGCCGAATATTCCTTAGCCTGATTATTATCCTGTTGCAATCTCCCGCTATTATTAGTCAGAGCTTGCCAAGTTTGCTCAAAATGCTGGCTCTTTATCCGGGTAAGGAAGCAGTCTATTTAAGCATCAACGACAGCACGGCTGTTGATTTTCAAAAAGATATTTATATCTACAAGCGTTTTTTCCGTTCATTGGCTATGGTATTGCGTAAAGGTGAGGGCGGTATCTCGACTGCTGCGACTCCGGCTGTTTCAAACGATGATAAAATTGAAGTCAGCGCTTACACTATTTCCCCGGAGGGCGACACGATAAATATATCCTATGAGGAAATGACATTTGTTGAACTATATGGCGGCAAGCAAAGATATATTATTTCATATCCGGATGCCAGAGCCGGGGCATTATTTATTTTAGAATGGACCATAGAATCCACCGAACCGGTATTCTCCGGCAGACGCTTTTTAGGACGGTCATATCCGGCAGCTTCAAACCGCACGGTTATTAGCGCACCTGCTGACTGGGTGTTCAATTTCCTTATTCAGCCGAACTGTCTCTATAACCAGGAAAAATCGAGGAATTATGTACGAGGCGGGGAAATGTGGGTTAATTATATCTGGGAGGCGAGATCATTGCCAGGGATTCAATTCGAACCTGACAGCCCGCCTTTGTCACAATATATACCCTGCCTTTATTATGCTTTTTCTCATGATAGGCGCTGGCCTGATTTTAAAAGAGATAGAATTGACTGGCAATTGATAGCCCGGTCATACGGCAATCACCTCGAATCAGTCGGTCAACCAGGCAAGATGGTGAAAAGCGAAGTTGATTTGCAGATTAGCGGCATATCCGACAAACGTGAAAAACTGAGCAAAATTACAAATTTCATTACTACAAATTTCAAGGCTGTATATTCGGATATTGACATTTCCGATTCTCCCGGCGACTTGCTCAATAGGGGATATGGTTCTCAGGCAGAGGCGGCTTTGTTATTGGGTGCGTTTTTGAAAGCCGTTCATATCTCTTGTGATTTTATCCTCATATCCACACGGGATAATGGCAACGTACTTAAAACATTGCCTGCCCTTTTTTATTTCAATCGCCTCTTGATAACCGCTTATATCAATTCGGATACAATCTGGATTGATCCATTCTACCAAGGTGCGCCGGCTGGCGTTTTGCCGCTTGAGGACCAGGCTGTTGAGGGCTTGAAGGTCGGCGATAATTTCAAGGATTTTATCACCACGCCAGTATCCGATTATAGAGAAAACGGCCATGCTGTCCATCTGAAAATTTCTTTCGATGATAAAGGCGGGTTAACTGCCGATGGTGTCGAATTGTTTTCCGGCTCGCTGAATATAGAGGAAAAATATATATTACAAAACCTTCCGTCTCAGGAAAGATTTGAACGCTGGTCAAAATTAACATTGAGTGGAATTCCCGGTTCATCGTTTAATGAACTTGAGTTTTCGGATTTTTATTCGGATATTAACCCTTTTCGGATAACTTATAAACTTTCAGCGCAGAATTATATTCAGCCTGATGATATGTTTTTATATATTCCTTTAGATATTCTTGGCCGCTGGAAATTTACTAAAAAATATGAAAACCGGCAATTGCCCATTGAACTCGGACGGCCTCATTTGGAACAGGAAAGAATAACGATTGAAATACCGGCAGGATTTAAAGTGGATTATCTTCCCGAAAATTTCACGTTAAGCAGTTATCTCGGAGAGATATTCTCAGTAGTGGCAGTTACCGCCAATACAATTACAATAACCCGCGGTTTAAGTATTAAATTTTTCAGGCTAAAAGCCAGCGAGGCAGGCAGTCTTAACGGCTTCTACAACACGGCTATGGACCAAGCGGCTAAATATATTGTACTCAGGAGATAAAATGCCAGAATTGCCAGAGGTTGAGACAATAGTTAACGATATATCATCAGCTTTAATCGGACAGGTTGTTAAAAACGCAAAGTTTTTGAATACTGCTATACGCGAAAAATGCAATCAGTATTCAGTCAAAGTTTTAAAAGGGAAAGAATTGAAAAGCATTTCTCGCAGCGGGAAGAATATCATATTTATATTTACGGGCGATATTGCGATAGTATGTCATCTTAAAATGACCGGTAAGTTGATAGTGGATTCGGAAATATCGTTAGCCAACAAACATCGTCATTTTTTTATCGAATTTGCGAAGTCTCGGCTTGATTATTATGATGTCAGGAAATTCGGAAGAATTTGCATTATTGGCACTTCCAATCTGGCGAATCATCCTAGACTAATGAAACTTGGCCCTGAACCATTCGAGATTTCAGCAAAGCATTTTGCCAATATCGCTAAAAAAAGGAATAAACCAATCAAACTGGTTCTACTTGATCAGGAGATAGTTGCCGGCTTGGGTAATATTTATACTGATGAATCCTTATTCAATGCCGGAATCAGACCATCTGTTAAAGCTTCCAAGATTTCAATAATCAGACTTATTCGGCTTCATGAATCAATAATAAGAGTTTTGGATTTTGCTATAAGTAAAAGAGGAACATCTGTCGATGACTATCTTGACGGCTTTGGTCAAAAGGGAAATTTCCAAAGCCTGCTTAAAATATATGGTAAAACCGGCCAAACATGTCCAAACTGCGGATTGCAGTTTAGACGGATTGTACTTGGAGGGCGATCTACTCACTATTGTCCGAAATGTCAGAAGTAAGAAATAAATATAGATTAGGGCTGGCGCTTGGCGGCGGCGGCGCGCGCGGCTTAGCACATGTTGGCGTGCTTAAAGTGCTCGAAAGGGAAGGCATCAGACCCGATTTAATAGTCGGCACCTCGATGGGGGCGATTATCGGGGCGATGTATTCCCAGTATGAAGATATCGGGATTGTTGAATCTAATATTCTTAACTACCTCGACCAATTTCTCAATAAAAAACAATGGATCAGGCTGATTAATTCTACTAGCAAAAAGGATAAAAATACAGTTTTCTCCGAGCTTACCAACTATGTCCATCGCCGATTGATCGGATTAAAGGCACTAACAAGAATATCACTGGAAACTAAGGAAACTCTATTTGAACCATTGAAGGATATCCTTAAAAACAACAATATAGAGGATAATAAAATCCCTTTCGCGGCTGTCTGTTTAGACCTGGTTAACGGCAAACCGGTTGTTATAACAAACGGCCCAATCATCAAAGCTGTTTATGCCTCATCAGCAATAGAGGGGGTGTTTCCGCCATTGGAATATAACGGCGGTCTGCTGGCCGATGGCGGCCCATCAAATATTACGCCGATTGAGGTAGCAATGAATCTTGGCGCTAAGCGGGTTGCTGCTGTCGATGTGCATCAGGATGTCAGCAAAGTTGAGAACTTTTCAAACGGCCTCGAGATTATTATGAGGGCTGATAATATCGGCTTGGAACGTCTTACCAAAATGGAAATTGCTATGGCTGATGTTGTCATCACTCCTAATGTGAGAAAAATCCACTGGTCGCATTTCAATCGTGCGCGCGATTGTATAAGAATGGGAGAGCTGGCCGCGCAATCGATGCTGCCTGAAATCAAGGTATTGTTATCAAAAACAATATGGTTCTCTAAGGTGATTAACAAGCTTAAATCACTTAAATAATTGCAGCTGTGTTGTCAAACTATTATATCCGGCTTACCGGGCATTTATTTTTTCAAGATAATCCTTCCCGACGATTATCTCTCTTGCCATTTTATTCATAACCTCTTATCTTTACCATAACATTATCGCGAAGGCAGGAAACATCGTCGCGAAGGCAGGAACCCTTTCCTGCCTTCTGTTAACAATGGAGGAGATATGCTAAATTTTGAGTTTATACTTCCTACAAAAATAATATTCGGTCCGGGAGAAATCATCAAGCTTGGCAAAGAGGTTAAAAATATCGGTCGAAAACCTCTGTTGATTACAGGCAAGACCGCCATGCGTAAAACCGGTATTCTCGATAGAGTATTGGATATTCTCGACCGGGTGAATATCAAACCTGTATTGTTTGAAAATATCGAGCCTAATCCGCATGCTAAAACTGTTGATGAAGCCGCCCGAATCGCCCGTGATGAAGGTTGCGATATGGTTATCGGCTTAGGCGGCGGTTCGACTATGGATGCCGCTAAGGGAATTGCGGCTGCAGCCATGTCTAAACGTCCTGTCTGGGACCATATCTATTCCGGCGATGGTGAAACTTATATCCCTATACGCAAGGCTCTGCCGATTGTATGCGTGCCAACTATTGCCGCCACCGGCAGTGAGGCAGACAGCGGCGGGGTAATCACCAATACCGATACAAATGAGAAAACCGGCATATTCGGCAAACCGTTATTCCCAACGCTTTCAATTGTTGACCCCGAACTGACATTCACTTGTCCGAAAGATTATACTATCGACGGCGGCATTGATATTATCACGCATGTTATCGAATCATATTTTACCGGCACCGATACCGCTTATCTTCAGGACAGGTTCTCCGAATCAATCATCCGAACGGTAATTCACTATCTTCCGATGGCAATAGCAAACCCCGAACATCTCGAAGCCCGCTCTCACCTATCGTGGTGTTCGACAGTCGCCCTGTCAGGCATGGTAAATCAGGGGCGCGGCGGAACATTCCCGCTTCACGCCTTAGAGCATGCCGTTTCCGGCCACTATGATATCTCCCATGGCCGAGGACTGGCTTTACTTCTGCCGGCGCTTATGGAATACACAATGCCGGCGCGTCCGCGCAAATTTATTGAGCTGGGTAGAAATATATTCGACATTCAGTTTACTAGCGAATCGGAAGAACATGCCGCCCTCCAAAGCATCGAAGCCATGAAAAGTTTTTTAGCCTCAGTAAACAGACATATTCATTTTTCTGATCTCGACATAGATGATTCGAAGTTTGAGAAAATGGCTGATGATATTATTAAAATTTACGGCAGGGGGAAAAACTATCTCGAGAATCCGCGCCCTATCGATAAGGCAGGGATATTGGAGATTTTCCGGAATTCGTTGTAGGGATATGCCCTACATAGCGCAGCAAATTTGATAGCTTGAGAGTAAACTCACTTACTGTTATAATACAGCGATCTGACATATCGGGCTAAACGCGCCATTCCTTCTTTATAGGTGATGCTTGGCTTGTATCCCAATTCAAATATAGCTTTGGAGATGTCAAACACCTGATCATATTTGCCCATGCGAACAGTATAGCGGGTTATTGGAGGCTCAACCTTGTAGCGCCGAATTTGCGCGTAAGACTCGCATAAATAAGCCGCTATATAAGCAGGAACATAAGGGAAAGACCTTAATTTATAGTCAACCCCAATCAGGTCGATTAAGTCGCTCATAAAGCGGAAAGTGGTAACTTTAGAGCCATCTGTGATGTTGTAGGCTTTCCCTATTGCGTTATCATTTTCCGCGGCCAGCATAATTCCCTGAACCACATTATCGATATGCGACAGGTTCATAAGGTTCACGCCGTTATTAACTACTGCCAGCCGGTTGTTTTTTAACCCTTGTATCAATCTCGGCATGATTGCCCTATCGCCCTGCCCCCAGATATATCCCGGCCTGATAATTGTAGCCGGCAGGTTATGTTTCCGGTAATAATCAAAAGCCATACGGTCGGCGGCTATTTTCGAGCGAGTATAATTATCTATGATTAATTTTTCGTATGGTGCATCCTCATCGGTTCCGCGATGGTTTTGGCCATTGCCATAAACAGCCACCGATGAAATATAAATACTTCTTGGGCAATCCTGCTTAAGACAAGCCTCAAAAAAATTCTTTGTCCCGTTAACATTGATGGTTAGAAAATCATCCCATGAACCGAAATCGGTTGCCAAGGCTGCGCAGTGTATGCCAAGGTCAGCGTTTTTTAACAGTGAGTTGAAACTGTTCTCATCAGATAGTTCGCCATATATTATCTCAACGCCAAGTTCACTTAAAACTGAGGTGTTTGAACTTTGGCGCGCTAAAGCGACAACATCATCGCCTCTATTAATATATGCTTTGGCTAAAGCGCCGCCAAGAAAACCTGTGCCGCCAGTGATTGCTATTTTCATTATTATTGTCAGCCTTTTTTTATTTTGCTTAGACCTTTAGAAATATCAATATTAACGAATGCTCCAATATAAAATATATAAAATAGAATATACAGCAAAATATCCCAAAGAATATATATTTTCGCTATAAATAATACAGTTGAAACTATAAGCTGGAAAAACACTAAGTAAAGTCCGGCCTTGAAACACCCGCTATAGGCTAATCCCATCCGCCTGAATTTAAAGATGATGATAGGCGCAATAATCACTAAAATATAAAACAAGCCGACGGCAAATTTATAAATAAAAAATCCAACTACCGTCGAAATAATTAATCCGCCTGATATATATGACCAATAGCTATGAATTTTTTCGATATCAACAACACCAGAAAAACTATCGGGATAATCAATAGCAGTTTTTTTGCCCATAAGAATGATATAAGCGGTCTCCGGTCCGATAAAAATTGATAGAGATGTATCGCTCGAAATTTCATTATTCAATGAATCTTTACTGATATATTTTTTGTCTATATGGATTGTCCAATCTCTGAAATCTATGGTTTTATGTGTAATGGGCATATTGATAATTCTACCATTGGAGAATTCGACTGTTTCAATATTATCCTTAAAGAACACAACCGATTCTTTATATAACGACGCAACTTTAATATAGACATAAGCTGCCGCAATCAAGCTAAGCACGCATATTGAAATGACATAAAATGCCCACGCCCTTTTTATAGGGCGTTCTAATATCTTATGGTAAAACTTGCCGGCAGTAAGAACTCCATATAAATCTCTATAAAAATTCAGGGCTGCTCCCAGTTATTATTCTTTAAAAGGAATTATATTAATTAACTTATTTCTTATGACGGCGGCGTATTTTCTTGGGACCATCGCCCTTAGAATCAATTACCGAAAGGTCGAAATTAAGCTGAACATCGCCTAATTTGTTTTTGCCTTTTTCGGTAACGACATATTGAGCATTATCCCCTTCGCCTTCTTTTTCAAGCCAACCCTTGTGGACGCAATACTCAAGGTAAGCTGGTCCCAGGTTAAATGCATCCGTCCGGTGTTCAAATTGCATCTGGCTTGTGTTTGATTGTTTTTTTTTCATAATGATATCTTAGTATTTCCGTTATTTTGCATTAAATTGCTCCGGTTTAAACATGCTTCAGTTCATGCGGCAATAAACCGCAAGAATTTCAGCCACTTCATTTTTTCTTTAGCGACATCTCAGAGATAAAAGCCTCAACGCCGATTTTGCTGATTTTATTTAGATTCTGAAGAGCATCCGGATGCTTATTGCAAAAATCATCAATATCGGGACATGGATATTTGTGGCACTGATAGCAGAATTCTACTCCCATATCGCTGGCGCATTTTCTAATTTTACAGCTTTTACCCCAGCAATTTCTGTTTCCTGCTCGGCAGCCCCAGCAATGAATATCCTTAGGGCTGATTTCTTTATCCAGTTCGCGCGCATACTTTTTTGCCAGTTTTTCTTTCTTATTATCGTTAAAAGTCGTACTGGCGAGATAAATCGGACATTGACCGCAATATAACCCGCAATAACCTATCAAAATACCAGGCATTTCTCCTCCTTCAATATGCAAAATATACCACAAAACTATCAGTGTTGACAACCAATTATTACACAAAATCACTACTGTCCGGCTTTTTTATAGAGTTCTTAAAATAATACCCAACAATCGAAGCTTGCTTATTTCATAACCCATAGAGCAGCGGGATGTTGGGCGACTCCGATAAACATCGGCACGTCATCTTTTATTTTGTTAAATATTTATAGATAAGATTTCAGTAATTGATTTTAAT
>JAGGSN010000149.1 GCA_021159005.1 Candidatus Zixiibacteriota bacterium
TGTCAGTAACAGTGTCAGTCTCTTCTTCGTCTTGTGTCATAAAATCATCAATATTAATAGGGTCTTGAGAGATTTTATTCTTTCGCGGCATGAACGTCTCATGGCTGTCGCGTTTCGTTCGATAGACGAGGAGCCCACCGACGATTACGCCGAGGAAAGTGGTAGTTGCCCCTGTCCAGATTAATGATAAGATTGCTGTGATTGTCATGATATAAGCTCTCTTTCGTCAACAAGTGTGTCAAATATTAAAGATGTTGCACAAAGTTCAAGATTAATACGCGAATCATCAGCGCCAATGAAAGGATAAGGCTCACCGAAAAGAGCACACCAATCACCGCAAGTTGTCTTCTCATGTAAGCTCGGACACTCCGCTCGTTTCTCACCAGATGGACGTTGGATTCGTAAGAAACCGTACTTATCAATTCGACCTACCATGGTGCGTTCTCCCACTCAGTACACAACATATCTTCTGCTGTTGGTGTCCACCCTGGTTCGATAGTACCATCTAAACTAAATAGATCAAACGAAGGAGTTGTGACAGATTCTTTAGTGAATTGTTCAGCCATAACTTTAAATGCTTTACCACATTTAGGGTTTTCAGGAACGACGCAACTGAAACCAGGATTTAACACAACCCATTTATCCCACCAATCACGGCGAACACAATCTCCTTCCTTCAACCTCGCTAAAGCCCACCCGAAATCTCGCATCACCCCTCCATGTTGACAGCATTTTGATACATTGCGTTGCCGGTTAAGTTCATCCAGTCAATCTCTTCAGGTGTCTGGCGCTTCTGCCTTTCTGCGATCGGCGTTGGAAATGCAAATGTGTAGGCTAAAGCATCGGATTCATTCGGAGAAGGGATACCTCGTTTCCTCGCATCGCTCTTTTTCTCTAACACCATTCTGTCCGAAATGTCAAATGAATAAGTAAGCCCTGTCAAATCAGCCATGAGTGACGGCCTATCAGGAATATCTCCACCAGCGACCAACCACTTCTTCATTTCATCCCAACATTCAGCTCGCTTGTTCTTATACTTAGGAGATGACGGAGATGCGCCGCTGTTTACTTCAATCACTTGAAACTGCATCTGCCTGAGCCTGTCAACCAGACCAGCCCCAATACCAACCGAATCAACAAACGTTCTCGCAGGTTTATATTTCTGAATGGTGAGAGCAACTTTATCAGCTAATGACATCAAATCCATGTCGTTATAAACTTGAACTTCCAAGGTATGAAGTCCCTGTCTCACGTAAATAACGGAACTATCATCACCGAAACGCGCAACATCTACGCCAAGTACGATAGGAGCCCAGTTCCACATATCAGGAGTATTGGTGGCTTCTCTTGCTTTAAGCGCAACATCTAAAGTGATTAAAATATTATCAGAACTGGCTGTCCAATCACAAAGGAACTCTTGGCGATACTGACTTTCGGTCATGTTTTCTTTCGCAGCTTCGAGATCTTCTTTCGACAGAACCTTAGTTTCATCCGCTCTATAAATCTTACAAAACCACTTTTCTTTCCGTAAACCAGAGTGATATAGTTCACTTAGTGTATTTATCCCTTTCGGCGTTCCAATGAAGCAAACCCATCCCTGCCGGTCGATGAGTGCAGGCGCAACAACTTCACCCCACACATCGGGCTTCATTTGTGCAACCTCATCCATCACAACGCCGTCTAAATACTGACCACGCAAGTTATCAGGATTATCTGCACCAAACAGACGGATCTTTGCACCGTTGAAAAAGGTCACAGATAATTCACTTTCGTTGATTTTCATGCGAGGAAGTTTGGAGGTATAATGCTTAAGATAATCCCAAGCGATAGTTTTAGCTTGATTATATTGCGGAGCGATGTACCCGAACCTCGGACGCACCTTCTTAGATTTGACGGCGGCTTTGATTAAGTGATTGATAACACAGACAGAATTGTGGGTGGGAATCAGTTCTTTACCAGCGAGGAAAAGAGCATCTTGAGCGTCTACCGTGATACAACGTACAGGTTCAGACGGTATAGGGTCGACAGCGACGATGCGCCGGTTTCTACCAAAAGCAGAAGGTTTAGTTGGTTTGAACCTTGTAGTCTTATGCTCAACGAAGAAAGGATTAAAAGCTGGATTAAAATGAATCCGCCAATAAGTTTTACCTTCAACTATCTTTTTGTGCATCGTCGGTTTTTCACCAAGACCACGAATAAGTTCAACTATATCAAGAGCATGCGCTTTACTTTTCTGTAGTATTTCACAACTTCTTCCGTTCTTATCAATACATCCATCAGTGTCCATTAAACCAGAAAGGAGAGCCAACCGATCATCAAGAGAAGCACGAAGATATTGTGGCGGGATATGTTTGTTTTGGAGAAGATTGAGACGTCTGAGAAGCGTCGTTGGGCCTGTGTATTGATTTCTTCCTGTAATAGAGAAGGTGCGTGCTTTACCACAGTTCGCACTACTCACCATACGAAATATGAAACCATTCGCACTTGCATATTCACGAATCGCATCAAGAATCTCAATGTCACCGTTAGTCACATTAAACTTCCGACTTGTACCATCACCAAGCCATATACCAAGAATATAAGGAGGAATTATAAGGTCATCGTCACCAGTGAGTTGAACGGGTTTGCAAAGAGGAATAGAATGATTGTGTTCACCACGGGCATAAAGAGTTTCAGCAATTTCGTCAGTCGTTTTAGCACAACCAGGAAGCGGATCACACCAACCGGAAGAGGTCTTGCGAGTCACTTTATCTCTGATTCTACCAGCGCGATTCGCACGGTCATATTTCGTCTGAGTGTGCCAGAGATGTTCGCCATCTGCTACAATCTCAGTCCCGTCGTCAAAAACAACTTTGTAACATTTACGATTATGAAGAATAGGATGTGCGCGGATAACAGTAGTAGGGATGCCATTGGAACCGAGGATTATATCACCATCCACAAGTTCACCCATCGTCGTCCAGATACCGTCTGCACGAAGGATAGGGGTCGATAAACGAAGGGCTTTACCGAGCCTCCTATGAGCTACAATCACTGACCAACGATACTTGTCAAGAGCGGCGTGAATCTCCACCTGCTCTCTACGCGGCTTATAATCAATCTGGATTGTGCGTTTCTTAGCCATTACTACCTAGTAGCTGAGTTTTAGAAAAAATAATATATTTTCCGCTCTTCTCATATCGAAGGGGTGGGTCTATATATGGCGTTAATCTATGGTGTTTGTTGCTGTCATCATTCATCACATTAATCTATGACTCTGAGAATCACATAAGATTCGTACCATCCTCAGAATCAATACTCTTATACTCTTATTTAGAGTTCAAGAGTCGCAGATTAGATGGATGGAGTGATATATAGAGAGGGTACACCCGTTGGGACTCCTTAACCTCTGATTGCCCTCTTGATCTAATCCTTTAGCA
>JAGGSN010000150.1 GCA_021159005.1 Candidatus Zixiibacteriota bacterium
GACACCGGCGCCCATACCGACACCGGCGCCCATACCGACACCGGCGCCCATACCGGCACCGGCACCGACACCGACACCGCCCGGCGCAATTGTACCTGCACCTGATTTTCTTAGTCCGCCAGTGATGACCGCCAAAGCAGCGGGGGTGACGTATCAACAATTTATCGATCAGGGGTGGACAAAACAACAACTAATCGATCAAATGTACATGAATAACCCTATAGTATCTTTTTAGATGACCGAAAGGACAATATGAAAACCAATAATAAGAACCAAGTGTTTATATATCATAGGGAAATGCCGGCCATTTACATTCAACAGTGCGGGCGGGCCATCCGCGGCAAAAAGCCGTGTATTATATTAGACCGGCGAGGTAGTAGAGTACATGATAACAATTGATTTTGAGACATACTCGGAAGCGGGGTACCGTTTTGACCCTGCCTCCGGGCAGTTTAAACCCTTGCAAAAGGGGAAGCCAGGTATTAAGGGCGTCAATGCGGCAGTTTACGCAGAACACCCTTCTACCCGGGTGCTTTCACTTGCGTATGAGGAAAAATTGTGGGCCCCAGGGTGCCAGGACCCTGCCGACCTATTTAAACACATAACAGAGGGTGGATTGATTGAAGCGCATAACGCTCTCTTTGAGTTCTACATCTGGTATTATGTTTGCCATAAGCGGATGGGCTGGCCGATGTTAAATCTTAGCCAGCTTCGTTGTAGTGCGGCCAAGGCTCGACTGTCTGGCCTTCCAGGGGCCCTGGGTAAGCTGGGCGAGGTACTTAATCCGGGGGAGATTAAAGACAAGCGGGGCGTCCGTCTTATACAGTTGCTCTCGATTCCAAAAAAGCCAACAAAAAAATGCTCCGACTTGTACCGATCCATAAAAAAATACCCAGGTCTTTACCGGGAGATGTACGAGTACAACCTTCAGGATGTTAAGGCCGAGCAGGCCATAAGTGCTATGATACCTGAGTTAAGCCCCATTGAATTAGAAGTGTGGCAATTGGACCAGCGTATTAATTCAGGGGGGGTAGCCATAGATGTTACCGGAATGCAAAATTGTCTTGAGATATTTAGACAAGCGGAAGCCAAGTACACAAAAGAGTTACAAGAGATTACCGGGGGCGCCGTTCAGACGGTCGGAGAGATAACCAAACGTTCCGCTGGCGATAAGTGGCTAATTAGCCGGGGGCTTGAGATGCCGAGCCTGGATAAACTGTCAATAGCGGCAAAACTGGAGCATCAGGACTGGGCGGGCCTTGAAGATTGTCGCAGACTTCTTGAGATACGTCAGATTATCGGCGGCGCCAGTGTAAAAAAACTATTTGCCATGGAACGCACTTTAAGCGACGACGGTAGGATACGTGGCTTGTTCGTATATTGCGGCGCCGGTCATACTGGACGATGGGCCGGCCGGGGTCCCCAACCGCAGAACCTCAAGAACTCAGGGCCTGATTGTACTGAGTGCCCGGCATGCGGGCATATTCGGGCGACTGGGGGGGCATGTCCTTGCGGATGCCCGAAAGCCGATCAGACTCCCCTTGAATGGGGTAACAAGACCACTGAAGCTGCCCTCAAGATCATAGCAACCGGCAGTCTGGAGGCTGTTGAACAGCAATGGGGCAGCGCGGTTGATATCATCGCATCATGTATGAGGGGGTTGTTTATTGCAGCATCAGGTTACGACCTGATCTGCTCTGATTATTCGGCTATTGAAGCTGTGGTATTAGCGGCTATGGCTGGCGAGGAGTGGCGGTTAGAGGTCTTTAGGACGCATGGGAAAATATACGAGACCTCAGCTTCCAAGGTATCAGGTTTGTCATTACAAGAAATTCTTGACCACAAAAATCAGACAGGCAAGCACCATCCATTACGTAAGATGGGTAAAATTGCGGAACTAGCGAGTGGGTATTCGGGATGGGTCAACGCATGGAAAGTTTTTGGCGCTGATAAATTCATGAATGATGACGAAATTAAAACTGCGGTACTGGCCTGGCGAGACGAGTCCCCCGCTATTGTGGAAATGTGGGGCGGCCAATGGCGGAAAGAACCTGGAGTCTGGAAGTTTATTCCCGATCTGTATGGCGTAGAAGGCGCGGCCATATCAGCGCTATTATACCCGGGGCAATGCTTCCAGTATCGAGACGTAACATATGGGCATGATACTGAAAGAGACGTTTTATATTGTCTATTGCCGTCCGGACGAAAATTATCTTATCACGAACCACGTCTGACAAAGACATTTGACCCACGAAAATTAGAAGTATGGCAAATAAATTTTATGGGCTGGAACTCCGACAGTTCGAGGGGGCCTGTAGGCTGGGTGGATATGCACACATATGGGGGGCGACTTGTTGAAAATATCTGTCAGGCTGTCGCCCGGGATATACTCGCGGCGGCCATGCTACGGCTGGATGCAGCTGGGTACAATATTGTACTCCATGTACATGATGAACCGATAGCAGAAGTGCCGGAAGGGTTCGGCAGTATTGAGGAATTTGAAAAATTAATGATGGCAAAAGAGCCCTGGTTTGCCGACTGGCCAATCAAAGCAGCCGGTGGGTGGAGGGGAAAGAGATATAGAAAATGAATATTTACAAACAAGCAGTTGAAAAGTGGGGACATAAATCGCAAATTGGTATGATGATAGAAGAATGCGCAGAGTTAATAGTGGAACTACGGCACGCTATCCGTGGTCGCAGTAGCGTTGCAACAGTATGCGGGGAGATTGCTGACGTTGAGATAATGTGCAGTCAAATGCGGACTATTTTCGATACCGCTCGGGTTGACAGTATTAAGGCTTCTAAACTTGAGAGACTTGAAAAATTAATACAGGGGGAAACATGAGTGTAGATAAAAAGGCGGACTATTACGACGTTGGTGGGATAGAGGTTATTGATATTATCCAAGCAAAGTTATCAGAGGAAGGTTTTAGTGGGTACTTGCAGGGCAATATCATAAAATACTCCTGTAGGGCCGGGCATAAACCAGGTAACTTTAGTAGGGATATCGAAAAGATAACAACATACTCAAAGCTTTTAACGGAGGTTATTGAAAATAATGAAAATAGTAGATCAGACAATTAAAATTAAGAACGTCTCACATGCGCTTCCTTTTGAAGCAATAGAAGAAGCAGCCCGAAAATGCTTTCAATCAAAGGTGAGGGACCATACGACAGCCCGGGACTTTGTGCAAAGACTTATTGAACAAGGGCACATGTCCCCGCTTGAGCATGTGTCTTTTTCGATTGAGTTTTTAACAGATCGTGGGGTGCTTTTAGAACTTACACGACACCGGATCTGCTCCTTCTCCGTTCAGAGCACACGTTACGTAGCACAAAAAGAGGAGGTAACATTTTGCAGGCCTGTTTTCTGGGAAAAAGGATCCGAGGAAATGAAACTGTGGGAATCAGATATGCAGGTGGTAGAAAATATGTATCACTCGATGTTGGAATCTGGGATGAAACCAGAAGAAGCCAGAACTGTACTACCAAACAGCCTTGCAACACGGGGCGTTATGACTTGCAATTATCGGCAACTACTGCATATGTTTTCACTTAGGTGCAGTACTGCGGCGCATCCGCAAATCAGGGCCCTATTCCATGAGCTTAGGGCGGGCATGGCGGATGCGGGCTTATGATACTCCGTCCTTATCAAAGCGATGTAAGACAGAAAAATTAACTATACAAATAAAGGAAACGTTAAAATGACAGAATTAAGCGCTATATTAAGTCAATTTGGTACAACCGCACTATGGGGTATTGTTGTATATAAACTTTTAAATTTTATAGGACTTTTTGGGTTTTTAACCCTTTTGGGATATGGGGTTAAAAAAGCATGGCCAGAATTAAAAAAGGTTATAAAAGATTATGTAGATTATTAAAGCCATAAAGAGGTTAAGTAATGAAGATAATAGATCAGACAATTAATATTTCAGTGGATATAGGGTGCTTGTAAATGATACTCCGTCCTTATCAGAACGACGTGTCCGACAGTATCGACCGTGAGTGGTCACAGGGGAGCACTAATGTGCTTGCGGTGCTCCCCTGCGCATCAGGTAAGACTATAATTTTTGGGGATAAAATTTCCAAAGAGACCGGCG
>JAGGSN010000151.1 GCA_021159005.1 Candidatus Zixiibacteriota bacterium
TCGGGACACACCCGATAGAGTTTATAAAGAATTGAGGCGGGGTTTAGCCGCCTCACTGTAACAGTTCTTTCACGGTCTTTAACTCGATGTTGATCCCGTATTTGGCTTTGGTGTCCTTCGCCTTGTCCTTCGCCCCTTTTGTAAAGCTAAACGCCACAACAATGCCATGTGTTTTATCGGCATCCCTGATTGTGGTCTCAAATTCCTTGATCACATTAACACCAACCTTGTCGCTTCGTTTTACCTGTACCGGATCGCCGGTGAACGTCCATCCGTCGATTCCACCGTCTGCTGTCAGCTTGTGGTTCATTCTCCCCTGTACTGCTTTGACCGCCCATTTTTGGAACAGTGCCGGGGCTGTGTCTCGTAACTTCGTTTCAGTCATCAGTTCCATTGCGTCGATGATCTCTGCCGTGCTGCCCAGCTTCTCTATCCGTTCCTGTACCACTGCACACGCTGGCATCTCCGCATCGATCCCGATGTATCGTCTGCCCAGTCGTTGTGCAACCGCGAGGGCTGTGCCACAACCGCAGAACGGATCAAGGATCAGGTCACCTGGGTTGCTGCTGGCTTTTATTATACGCTCCAGTAGGACTTCTGGCTTCTGTGTGGGGTAGCCCATACGTTCTTTTGATGCTTCTGCTAAAAATGGAATTTCCCACCAATCGTTCGGTAATTTGCCTTTTGGATTTAATTTGTATGCACCAAAGTCGATTCCATTTCTTTTATTGTTGCATACACTTTTTAATCTGTTTTTAGTACTCTCTGAATATTCTTCCCTGACATCGTCCACATTAAATGTCCATTCAGTAGATTTTGAATAGAATAAAATAGTATCATGTTTTCTACCAAATCTTTTTTTACTCATTCCGCCGCCCTTATAGCACCATACAATATCGTTCTGGAAGTTCTTCATCCCGAATACCCCATCCATCGCCACCTTCACATAATGCACCGCGTGCCAGTCCAGGTGTACGTAGATACTGCCGGTCGGCTTGAGTACCCTGTAGCATTCCTGCAGCCTGACCTTCAGCCAGCCCACGTAAGCCTCGATGTCGTTCTTCCGTACATCCTTCGCCTTATCAACCGACATACCACAACGCGGACAGAACAGATAGCCTTCCGGGAAGTCTTTTTCACACTCTGGATTCCCACAAACCTTCTTGTAGAATTTGGTGTCCTCGAATGACCGGATAGTATTCTTGTTGTCCCCGTCCCAGATCAGATCATAATCCTTTCCAGAAAAGAATGGTGGATCTAGGTATATCAGATCGACCGATTCATCCGGTATGTATTGCCTCATCTTATCCCGGCAGTCACCGCAGATTATTGAGTTCGTTATCAATGATTGCATCGTCATATCGCCTCTTTGTTGGTTCTTTACCCCCATCAGCCAACTACTGATGGAGTTTATAAAAAAATAAAGAGTATCGAGGATTCATTGCTCCTCCTCGATGGTCTTTCTGTACACTTCTTTCGCTTGCTCAAACGCCTCTTCGATCTCAATCATCCCCATGTTATCGGATTCCAGCATGTCCTGTAGGAATGCGATCTTAAGCGACATTTGGCTCTTGTAGGTATCCGGTGTGCTATGCACTACAGTTGGATGTATCTCATATCCACCCGATAGAAAACCTCTCACAAACGCATCTGTGTTTCTGCCTTCGAGTGCGTCTGTGATCAGTTTAATATCGTCTGTGGATAGTTTGATCATCAGTTCCCTTGCTCTATGGTAGTTTATATCGTATTCCATCTAACTCACCTATGTGCTACGGCGTATCCCACCGCTATCGATACAACCATCGACCAATCACCCAGTCCGCTCTCAATGCCTTTTTTGACTACATGCATCTCCTCTGGCGTTAATTCCCTGTCAAGGATGTCTTTCGCTATAATCTGTGCGTCCTCTTCGGTGATGATGAATATTATTTCCGGCGTTTCCTTCCACTCTTCGCCCATCCATGTATGGTACGCGTCCCGGAACGCCTGTTCCTCGACACCACCGATGCTTGCCTGTCGTAACCACCCACGTTCCTCTGGCGTGAGTTTTTTCAGTATTGTCAGTGCTGTCTCGTATGCTTTTTCACGTTCAGTCATTCTTATCACCGCTTTATGAAATCA
>JAGGSN010000152.1 GCA_021159005.1 Candidatus Zixiibacteriota bacterium
CAGCTGTTTCAGAGACTACCTATACAAGTTTATATGATGATAAGCTATACTTCACCACAGTCCTTAAAGCCGGCGAGGGGCGGTTGTTTAAGATACAAACTTTAGGCAATCCAAGAAGCTTAACGGATTATGATGTGTGTCAGGGCGAATACCATTATAATAGTACTGTCACAATATCCAGTTCGGATACGATTAGTTTTAAATGCCCTTCAATTTTAACTTTCCCTCAACACGACACGCTAATCATCAATGGCGGATTGTTTACCACCGGTTGCGATACAGGTGATAGTCTTGGCTTAGTTGCTTTTGCTGCTGAAACCACAACTGTATCTTGGAAAGGACTTCTATTTTCGGGTTCATCAGCTGTTGGTGAATTGCATTACTGCCGGATTGATGATGTTGATACATTAGGATACAATATTACAATTGATGATAGTGCTTATGTTGATATTCGGAATTCAACTATAAAGGGCACTAAATCAGGTATTAAAATTTCAAGCTCGGGTAAACTAAAGACGGAAAATTGCATATTTCAGGATGGAAAAAGTGGGATATATAATTCTTCTGGAGATTCATTATGGGTTTCAGATTGTGAGTTCTCTGATTATGTAGAAGCTGGACTTAAATCTGAAAATGGTTTTGTTGAAGTTTCCAATTGTGACTTTGTAGATATTGAAACATATGGTATGGAAATTTCAGACACAAGATTATCAGCATCATACTGTAATTTTGATTCAATAGAAAATTACGGCATTTATACCGATAGTAGCAAATCTGTGATTGATAATTGTGATTTTACCTGGTGTGAAGATTATGCTATTTATATAGATGGTCATCTTTCCGGTTCTAATGATTCAAATGAAATAACTAATTGCAGCCTTCAAACAGCTGAGGATTCAGTCTTAACTGGTTCGCAATATGGGATTCGAGTAGATGATAATAATAGTATTCGAATCTCTGATAATCAGATTAAGAATTATGAGCAAGGCGATATTAAGCTTAGCAATTCGAACGCTGATGTTATTGGTGATTCAATTGTCAATTGTACAAATTACGGAATTTACGCTTATAATTCCGATGCTGATATTAAGGATTGCATAATAGATACAGTGAATACAGGAATCTATTGCAATGGTGTGCACCGATTCAGGATAAAAACCATAACGATTATAATAACTTTCGATATGATCCTTCAGATAACATGATTCGTTGTAATTGTCCCAGCTGATCCGATCTACAAAACTGAAACCATCAATAAGGCTAACCGATATCTTAGCGCCAAACTCAACATTAGCTTTGGCAGCCTTTGATTTCCTCACAATTGGCGGAAATGGGCACAAATCAGGCACAAAAAAATCCCGAAAATCGGGATATGTCTGCAGGGTTATTAGTAGCGGCGCAGGGATTTGAACCCCGGACACGAGGATTATGATTCCTCGGACAGAGTTTTAGCTAACCCATTGACAAACAGGCTATTACATTAACCCTCAAGGAATTAGCCTGATTTTGACCTACACTTTTCGACACCAGAAAACACCAGAGATATACCGGTGAGTGTTGTCGTATTGTTGACGCGGGAAATAGCGGCAGTGATTGCAGCGCAAATTAATACCGGGCCATCTCGATGATGACCCGGTTAGCTAATCCCCCCTTTAACCGATGAATCTTGTGGTTGGCGAGCCCCCCTGCGCCAACACGTAAAGCTTGCTTATTTCAAGAGCAGCATCTTCTTGGTTTCGGTGAATTCGCCGGCTTTAAGCTTGTAGAAATACATGCCGGATGGTTTGCTGTTTGCATTCCAGATTGCTTGATGGTAGCCGGCTGGCTGTTGTTTGTTAACAAGCGTTTCGACTTGCCGACCGAGGATGTCATAGATATCGATATTCACATGCGATTGTTTGGGTAGGTCGTAGGCGATGGTGGTGGTGGGGTTGAAGGGGTTGGGGTAGTTTTGGGAAAGGGAGAAGTCTTTGGAAATGTTGGTAGCGATATCATCAATACCTCCTCCAATTTCTGTGCCAGTGACCAAGACATGGTCAACATATACACCCTCAAAATTGTGGATACTGTAATCACTGACCATTCTAAATCCAACGTTAAATTGGTTCCCATTTATATGGTTTTCCATATTGTAGTGCACAAATGTGTGACAATCTGGCCATTCTGAATTCATACCATTTGTAACCACATCCGCATTAAAGTGCCACCACGTTCCGTCAGCCTTTCTGTATATTCCATAAGCATAATCATAGTCACCACCCGTCTCTAAATCCCATTTAATCTGGTAAGACCAAGTTATATTTTCATATCCGGTTACATCAATCCAATTCGAGGTTACCATCCATGCGTTCATATCATCTTCATAGTCGGTACATCCGATTTCTCCGTTGTCAGCGCACCAAATATGTTGTGACCCTTGGCATGGGTCTCCACATTGTACATCATCCCAATAGTCTTCGCCGCTTTCAGGATTAGCATCCCAGGCTTGCCAAGTGTTTCCAGGGAAATCACCCTCGAAATTATCTTGGAAAAGGATATCTGGACCTGGAGAATCTCCAATAATCACCATATCGTCGACCTTCCAATACCAATCGTAAGTTCCATGATATATAAATGCAATGTGTATACTCGAATTACCGTCCGCCGAATTAGGAAGTGGAACGGTTTTGGGAGTCCAATCATGGTCGTCTTCTTCGCTATCCCATCTAGCTATTGTAGTAAACGTTGGGTAAGACTCTTCCGTGGCGTATAACAGTTTGCAGTATTCGTCCCCATCATAATAGACATACTTAGACCAAAATCTAACAGCTATATTTTCAAAATTTGAACAGTTAACACCTGATGTCATATAAAGCCATTCCTTAATATCTGTACCTTGCCCGGCCTCGTCACTATTGCACCAAGCCCAATTGTTATTGTCTTCTTCTCGCCAAGGCCATAAATCTGGTCCTTCACTATAAGTTGCCCATCCTGAGGGCGGTACAGTGTTAAAGTTTTGTGAATAAATATCTTCTAACGCGATCGGATTGATCGGGGGGCCAGCCGGTTGTGCACCAACAAGAGTAATTTGCTCTCCAGGTTTTAAGGTTGATAAATCCGTAAAACCGTTTGATAAATAATGCTTAGCTTTTCCTATATCGGAATGCCTCTTGACCGTCTTATCCTCTACTTTCCCTTCGGTAACTGTCTTTTGAATTGGCTTATCCCTAATTTTATCGGGAGGGATTTTGAAAGACGTTTGAGCCATTTGTTTGTCGCCAGCCCCTTGTTTTTTAATCTGTTGATTTTTATGAAATTGCCCGGTTTCGCCTTTGGGGAATTGACTAATGTCATAAACCAAAATATCTTGTTCTTCTACTTCATCAGCAAAGCTAATTCCGGGAACTACAATAGTTGCGATGAAAAACAACATTGCGATTAGTAATAAATTTCTCATCCTCGTCTCCTCTTCTTAAGTTAATCTCCTCAAGTTTCAGCGCTTACAGCACCGAAACCCTGTTTTTGTTATCATCTATAAAGGAGATAGTTACTAAAGATGGGATTTGTAGAAAAAATGTTTATTTTTTTTCGGAAGCTCGCAATTCAGCTTCTGTTACCCAGCCAGAATCCGTCCAGTAGGTAACTCTGTTTTGCAAATCGTTGAGATATGTTGACCAATCAACAAGTGGAAGCTTGCCTTCCGCAACCAATGCATTACGAGTAGCAACAAAATTATCGCTCCGATTAATGCTAATAACACGAAATTTTTCATCAATATAATAGCTTAGCATTGCATCTGGATTTTTTGATTCGATAATATCAACTCGAATTACATTTTCCAACTCAAGCATTAAACGGCTTACTATGTTATACGATAACCGCGAAAATCTATTTACATCTGATCGCGGAAACAGGACATATGCTAACTGATTACCCCGTTTAACATTCTCCAGATCTAAATCGGGATCCGTATAAGGAGGTGATACCCCGCAGCATGAATCAATAGGCAGGGCAAATATGCAAGCTTGTTTCATGCGATTATTTGTATTTAAAAATAATAATACATCATCATTAACAGTTACACATCCTTGCACCAACCTACTTCCACAATATCCTGCATTAACATACCAACCCAGCATTTCGCCTTCAGTATTCCAAAGTTTTATATGTTCTCGAGCAGGATAGGATCGACCGATTTTTGAAATTATATAATTATTACCTTCAATTTCAGCAAAACTAAGATAAGTTGAATAATAAGCTAATTCAAGCGATATGTCTCCAGGGTATTCACCAAGAATAACACAATGGCGGCGGAACATTAGATCTCCAGTATGGTTGTATACAAAAAGATTAACATTGACATCGCTGGGGTTTAAGGTTTGCGGAAGAAATCCTATTTCATTTTTTCCATCTTTGTTCAAATCACCTATCTCGAATTTAGATTTTTCTGTATTTATTTCATAGTTATATTTTTTCGACCATAAAGAGACAGAATCACTGTTCATCACTTCAAACCCTGATTCTGTCGCCTGCAGATATTCAGGATTCCAGTCAAACCCCACCCACGCTTTCGGAAATATCAAACATATAATAAAGTATAGCAATGCCAATAATATTGGAATCTGTATCTTGGCGGCGCGGGTGTATTTCACCACCTTTTTGGTAATATACTGGCTCATGCAAACTTTTTCAGAGCGCAATACATTCAGGTCATCGATTATATCTACAAGATGACTATGCGCAATAAGCTGAAGCTTGCGGCGCGGGTATGTCTCCGACAGTTTATCAATATGCTTCTTAGAATCAAGATAACATTCTTCTGGTACTACTAAATATTTAACAGCTGAATAAAATGCACGTTCTACTTTAAGCTTCAACGATTCCATGTTGACAGGCAGGAGATTGCCCTCGCTGTCAATACTGCTGGTTAAGGCAATCTCGTTGGCGATAAATCTATCCTGACGGGTAATTTCTGTCTTTATCAATTGGGTATATGCAATAAGCCCCATCGCTAAGCCTATAGAATCACCGGTGAAAGTCTGCTGGCTGTTCTCAATAGAGAAGTGTGCACGATATGACCTTGCCGACTTGCTATTGAATCCCGTTTTTTTCAGTATCTCCCTGACCGCCTTAAGCGAATCATAAGCAACACCGATGAAGGGATCATCGGGAGTTTTAACCTGATTATCGAAAGCAACCGTGTCGGTCTCATCATTTATTTCGCGTAATTCCACAATACCACTAAGCGCTTTCAAACTACCCCGCGCCGCTTTTCCCTCGTGATTCTTCTCCACAAATAAGCAGAGGGTTTTATCATCATTTACACAGGCTCTCTGGGCTTCCCAACGCTGGTAAATATCCTGTAAGACTGTTGCTAAAAGTGGCTGTGTTGCCTTATAAAATTCAGCTAATACTCTCAGTGAATCATATGCTTCTAAGCCAGCTAAAATGTTATCATATGGTGGGGTAATACTTTCATCGATACCGCCAAGCATACAGCAAACAGGTATCGCATTTTCTATATCTCCGACATAAAACAATGTTGATGCCAATTTAAATGAGACAAGACGTAATTTTTGATCTATCCATTTATAACCAGAAGCGTTTGGCTGTAATTTATCAATCTTGAGAAGGATTTGTCGAAGATCAGAGAGTTCTTCAATTGTGAAATCAGATAATGTTTGCTCAGATACAAGGTTATTATAAACCGGAATGTATTCATCAAAATATGATTGATATGAAGGATTAGTTGCTGATGATTCAAATTTTGGCCAAAATTCCATCAAGCAAAGTAGTTGAAACTCCGGAATAATATGCTTCGATATGTCCGACTTGAGTCGAGCGAAATCCTTAGCGAATTGTAGTGGTGAGATACTCATTTATAGAACAGCCTTATATTAATTATATCATCCGAATCAATGATATCGAACGATACGGCTTCATCAGATTTGACTTTACAAAGCTTTGTTGTTTCTTTTTGAGAGATAACTATTTTAGTATTTGAAAACTCTATTTTGCCATCGATTTCGAGTATGCGAAGCGATATCTGTTTGCCTTCAGTTTTACCCATGAAACTGACTTTGATCTTGTCATGCTTATCAGTTTCTAAAACCATCTCTTTTGAGTATTCTGTTTTATCCGGGTCGTATGATAAAGGCTTGAGATCGAATACTGTATTGGGGAGCTTAATCTGCCACTTCAACTTATCATAATCTGTAGGAATATCATTTTCAAACTCTACAAGTCCGTTTTCATTGGTGATATATTCCTTATCCAAATCAGGAATTTGCACCATAACATAAGATACCAGCTTGGAATCATCGCTTATTAGCTGAAGATAATCTTTGCGTTTTTTAGAATCATGCATCACCCGAAGAACTATTTCCGGGTCTTCAGAATATAAAGTCGCCAAGTTTCTAACCGGCGGAATCGGTCTGTCCTGATTATCTGCTGCAAGCAAAAAATTATTGTCTGCTTTTTCTGATGATAGCAGCGAAAGCTCGATTGCATTAGCTCTTATAGCGTCATTGTACAGCCTGTCGGCAAGTTTTAACGCATTCGGCGGGATATTCTTAAGCCTGGCCTTAACCATTGAATCAACCAATATACGGTAATCCTCGCAAAATTCCCGACATAATTCGCAGGAATCTACATGTTTCCCGATTTCGTTCATTGAGTTGGAATTCAGTGTCCCCTCGACAAACGATACTAATTTATCTTTTTTCGGATGCACAGTTTATCCTCAAATTTATTCTTTACTTCTATAATAGTTACCAAAATATGGTTTTATAGAAATATTTATAAGATTTCTGAAGTTTTCTTCAGTTTTTTCAATGATTGTCTCGAAAACATATTTATAATCCTTCAAATATCGGGAATGTTCAGTTTTTGGCATAACTTCACGAAAATATTCAGGTAATAAATCGACATCAGAAGAATAAATCATGTCTGTTAAATATATATCAGCCGCCAAAATAAATCGCCGAGAGTCTTTTTCTGTGATTTTCTCTTTCTGAATGAATGATTGAAGAACATCTGTTTCGAGCCATAATAATGATTGTTTCTTGGCATTCTCAATCTCATTTTTGTATAATTGATAGTTCGCATCGGATAATCTCAATGGTCTTACGCCATCAAGTTCAACATACTTCAAGTTGATATTTATCATCGCGCTGATTAATTCATGTTTCTTAAGGCGGTTTTGCATATTTCCGTTTTCATTTAATATCTTAAAAACATTCAAACACCAATCACTTCGGTTCTTACTTAAAAAATAAGCCTCTTCCGTTAAAACAAGCAATTCATCATATGGAATAG
>JAGGSN010000153.1 GCA_021159005.1 Candidatus Zixiibacteriota bacterium
CCTGCCTGCCGGCGGGCAGGGCTGCAAAATTCGGGATTAATTATACAGCAGTTTAATGAGAATCTTTTCGATTTGATTAATCCTGAAAGGTTTGGCGATATAACCGTCAGCCCCCTCGGTTGATGCTATTTTAGGCGGGTAAGCCAGCGGGTAGCCTGTGATGATTACCACCGGCAGGTCGGGATATTTACTCTTTATCTCATGCATAAAATCGATGCCGTTTTTAACGGGCATCTTAATATCCGTTATAACTAAATCGAACTTACCAGCTGCTAATAACTCTAACCCATCCTGGCCATCAGCGGCACCCTCAGCTTGATAGCCAAGAATATCCAGCGAGTCGATTAATGTGCTTACGATAGAAGGTTCGTCATCAACTACAAGGATATTTTTTCCTTTGGCGATAGGTTTAACGTTATTAATGTCGTATTTTATCAGGGCTTTTTTAATCATATCCTCAACTATACTTATCCTGAATGGTTTAGCTATAAAACCATCCGCGCCGGCTTTGTATATCGATTCAACAGAAACATCTTTGCCGGAGATAGCCAGAACTGGAATTCGGGGATATTTATTTTTTATATATTTAATCAGTTCGCTTCCTGATTTATCCGGCAGGACTATATCCGATACAACAATATCGATATTTTTATTCTCCAGGTATTCGACAGCTTGCTTATAACAATCAGCGGTTATGGTTTTAAAACCCAATGCCTCGAGAGTATCACCCAGCAATTCGCGGATAATTTTCTCATCATCGACAACAAGCACTGTAATTGGTGTAAATTCTTCAGTCAAGCTTATTTCCTGATTATTTTCAGAATGTTCTCGGTGTTTTCTTTCATTAATTGTTCGGTATCGGCTTCGAGATTAAGTCTCAATAAGGGTTCTGTGTTTGATGGTCTGATGTTAAACCAGTAATTGCCGCAATCAATAGTAACGCCATCGAGATAGTCAATTTTGGCATCGCTGAATTCATTAACAAGCTCTTTCAGTTTGGCTGGAATATCGTCAACCCGAGAATTAATCTCACCGCTGCGGTAATAGTGGTCAAACGAGGCTGTCAACTCGGATAATTTCAATTGCTCTTTGCTTAAAAGCTCGAGACATACAGCAAAAGCTATAAGCCCGGAATCGGCAAACCAATTATCCCTAAAATAGAAATGGCCTGAATGCTCGCCGCCGAAAATGGCGTTGTTTTTTTTCATCAATGTCTTAATAAAAGCATGTCCGACACGGGTGCGTATTGCATTGCCGCCGCCTTTTCCAATAACTTCCGGTACAGCCTTCGAGCAAATAAGGTTGTAGATAATATTTGAGCCTTTTTCCTTTTGAAGTATTGAGCGGGAGACTAACGCCGTAACCATGTCGCCGCCGAGCGGTTTGGCATTTTCATCGACTAAAAACATCCGGTCGGCATCACCATCGAAAGCCGCTCCGAAATCGGCTTTTTCATCGAGAATTTTCCGGCAAAGAGCGGCGATGTTCTCCGGTTCGATTGGGCTGGCAGGATGGTTCGGGAAACTGCCGTCAAGCTCGAAATACATCGGTATCAGTTCACAGGGAAGCTTTTTAAAGAGCTCGGGCACAATTAAGCCGGCCATACCATTACCGGCATCAATGACGATTTTAAACGGTTTTACAGCAGAAATATCGATAAAGGATAATACATGGCTGATAAAATCCGAAATTATATCCTTGCTATTTAGAGAACCTTGTTTAGCGGATGTTTTAAAACCGTCAGTCTCTAAAAGGCTGCGAATATCTTTAAGATCGGTCTCCGAGGACAATGGTTCAGCCTTGGCTTTGCACATCTTAAGGCCGTTGTATTCTGAGGGATTATGCGAGGCTGTAATCATAGCTCCGCAATCATATCCATATTTACCGACCGCAAAATACAAAGCATCCGTTGAAACAAGGCCGACATCCGTAACATCAGAGCCGGTTGAACGCATGCCATCGGTAAATGCCTGCGCCAACTCAATTGATGAACTGCGCATATCTCTTCCCACTACGCAGGATTTACAATTAAGCACGTTTCCTGCGGCTATTCCCAAAGCTTTATATATTTCCGTATTTACCTGCTTGGGATATATACCTCTGATATCATAAGCCTTAAAGATTGTCCGGTCAAATTGCATATTATTTTCTCCCAACCATTTTATATGTGATGAAAGTAAAAAATGTCAAGACATAATATAGTATCGTCAGTATTTTTTTAAATGTAAGAAATGAAAAATTTGAAGGAATCTGCCAGCATATTTTCTATTGACAAAAGCTTTCTCCGATTATAAGAATACCGATAGAAAGCAGCATATGATTATGCGTCATGATTGATTGATACTGGGAGGAATTAAAATGATAATAGAATGTTCACACTGTGAGGCGAAAGTTGAGGCGATTGAAATAGCCGAGCATAAAACGATGGACCCCGATTTCTTTGTCGAATCGAGAGTGGTGCTGACAAAATGCCCGATTTGTAAAAATGCGATAGTTGTCAGCCAGAAACTGTTGGAGATTAAGCCCGGTAAGCATGAATGGGCGGCCACTAAAAGACTCTGGCCCGATACCGACGAGCATATTGATGATTCTTTGCCGGAGGCGGTTAGAAGTTCGCTTAAGGAAGCGATGAAATGTTTCCATTCGAAAGCCTATATCGCTTGCGCCTCGATGTGCAGTCGTGTGCTTGAGGGAATATGTCTTGATAATAAACCCAAAACCAAGGCTATGTCCGATGGTTTAAAGGGCTTACTCGACAGCAAAATAATCGACAGCCGGATGTTTGAATGGGGCGAGTCGCTGAATAACCAACGCAAGATAGGCGCTCATACCACCGAACAAAAGATATCCCGCGCGGATGCTCAGTACCTGCTGGATTTTACTAATTCAATCTGCGATTACATTTATGTGTTGAATAACCGATATGCGAAATATATAAACAGGAATGCGGCGGGCAAGTAGGGGGAATTTTGAATTATTTTGAACATAAAGCGTTAAGAATACACCCCTGTCCCCTCTCAAGAGGGGAATAATAAAATGTTGGTGCATGAGGACGTACACCAGACACATATAACACCAACCCTAAATCCCCCGCCACTGGCGGGGGACTTTTAACCCAGATTTTGAAGTTGGCTTTTTAGCAATAAATCTAATTTGATATACATCATTGCGTAGGGGCGTATTGCATACGCCCTCTTACTTTAAGACACAGTCCAGCAAGTCAAGCCTATTTGAGGCTTGACTACTCAGGGCAAGACCAATGCGACAAATAGTCAAGTCCCAAGTGGACTTGACCTACTGAGTAAAATAGGGCAGGTCTTTCCGAGACCTGTCTATTTGGAATGCTTATTATGCTGTCACTCTTTATATTGTGTTGCTGTGTTTGACCTACTTCTGTCGGAAGTAACTGCCGATAGTCATCAGGTCGGGTTTCAGCTAAAGGGAGAGACCCCGACAACCTCGCCGATACAACATAAAAAGTAAATAATTTCACTCAATAAAAAAAGCGGGCTAAACAACCCGCTTTCTAAAGTCAAATTTATTTCAATAGAAGCTGTCTATTTGCAAACTTTCCCAAATGCTGCATACGCATCATGAACTTGTTCAAATGCCTCAGCCAGCTGGCTATTATCATCATCCTTGCAAGCATCGCCCAGCTTCTTTACGCACTCTACCAAACGAGTGCTCAAAACCTTGCAGGCTTCCTTGTCGCCCCTGCATTTGCTATCACGATTCATATGCTCAACAATTTTAGCCTTCTTAGACAATTCGGGGTATCCCAAACGCGCCGCCTTATAATCATTAGCCTCAATCGCCGTATGTATCGGATGCATTGCCTCGTGAAACTCTTTCATCTCTTTGCATTTCACAGTAGGGCATACATGAACAGCACCATTAGACTTCGTAAGATGCGTGTCGCCCTTATGATGAGAGCCTTCCTTATGGTCTTTGTTCTGCACATAATTATGTGAATCGGAGGTATGTTCGGCAATTTCCTTTTTGCCATGACTTTTACAATGAGTCGCCTTGCCAACAACCTTGTCGCCGCAGGATGCTTTATAGCCTAAATCAGCCACCGCCTTAAGCAGAACATCATCGTTAGCCTTATCGGATTCGTAAACTACAATAGCCGCACCCGGCTCAAGAGTAACCTCAACCGACTTAACCCCATCAATTTTGTTGAGGGCGCTCGTAATCTTGCCGATACATCCACCGCAGGACATTCCCTCAATAGAAATAACCATCTTTTCCTCAGCGGCAAAACATAATAAAGCCAGCGCTAAGACGAAAAACACTACAGCCTTCTTCAATTTTCCTCCAGTATTCTACTTCTTGCCGGGAAGTGAGAATAATTCGTTAACTGTTTTACCAAACAGTTTTGATAGCCTTAACGCCAAAAGGGTTGAGGGTACGCATACCCCTTTCTCTATCGAGATAATTGTTTGGCGGCTAACTCTAATTATCTCAGCAACTTCTGCCTGTGATAGTCCTTTTTTAAGGCGCATTTCCCTAATTTTGTTTTTAATTTTCATAGCGCCTAAAATATACTAAAATACCTTCATGTCAAGAAGTTTTTGCCGAAATAACTTGACAGGGGCACAAGTGTTCAGTATATTGATGTGCGGATAACAGAATTCAACAATCAACTTTTAACTTTGGAGGAACTATGAACTCCCCAATTCAATACGACCTTTTAGTCCCAAAAAAGAAATGCCGATGCGGCGGACAGTTGGAGTATAACGGCAGGTTTTATATCTGCTCCGAATGTAATCGTGTCTTTTGCCCGGATTGTTTCGGCTATATGGTTTCATCCGGCGGATGTTTAACCTGCATCAGCTGCGGCTGGAGCCTTTGCGCTTAGCATGCGAATCGATGATTTAATTCGCTATGGTTTTCCCCGACGGATTATCGAATGTTGGCGCAATGATGGGTTGGAATACCTTTTGCCATTGCAGATGGAGGCTATTAAATCATTTGGCCTTTTAAAGGATGAGAGCTTATTGATAAGCGGGCCGACATCATCGGGCAAAACTTTATGCGGCGAGTTGGCGGCAGTAAGGGCGGCTGCCAATAACCGCAAAGCTTTATTCCTAACGCCCATGAAAGCACTTGCCTCTGAAAAATATCATAAGTTTAAAAAGCGCTATCGGCGGGCAGGCTTTAAAATTATTATTGTATCATCCGATTACCCGGAAAATCGGCGGCGGTTCATAAAAGGTGATTATGATCTGGCGATTGTCGTTTATGAGATATTCGATTCTCTTACAGCTGCCAATCTTGCCTGCCTTGAGATAGCCGGGACTGTCATACTTGATGAGTTCCAGCTTGTAGCGACATCCGACCGCGGCCAGGCTTATGAGTCGGCAATATCCAAAATCAGGCATCACTCCTCGAAAATACAAATTATCGGTTTAATCGGGGGGCTTAATGAGTGCGAACTTTTTTCGAAATGGCTTGGTATTCCGTTGTTAAAATCTACCAGCCGGCCGGTAGAACTTCACCGCGGAATACTATTCAACGGTAAATTTTCTTTTAAACGCTGCAACGACTGCCATGAGGGAACCGAATATTTCACCTCTGCAAATGAAGATAATAATATCATACCGGATGGAGCGAGTATAACGCCCGAGTTATATCATGGCATAAAATATCTGACCGACAAAAACGAGCAGGTGCTGATATTCGTCTCCACTCGAAATGCTTGTCAGAGATTAGCCGAAGGCTTAGCTGATATGCTCCGCCTGCCGCCGGCCGAGTCGATTATAGAGCGTTTTGATGATATGCCCGACACCTGCCAGAAAAATATTCTGATGGAATGTCTAAAAAACGGTGTTTGCTTTCACAATGCCGATTTGAGTTTACCTTACAGAAGACTCTTAGAGGATGGTTTCCAGTCGGGGGAAATTCGGGCGATTGTCTCAACCTCAACTTTGGCATTGGGCGTTAATTTGCCCTCGCGAAATGTTTTTATAGAGGCGGTTAAGTATTACGATGGTTTCAATGGCGAGGCGGTTTTAAAGCCGCTTATGATGTATGATTATAATCAGATATCAGGCCGGGCGGGACGGTTGGGATTGGAAAAAGATTTCGGTCGGGCGATAATTATTGCCGATGACGAAACCCGCAAAGAACTGCTCTGGGATTCCTATATTTACGGCATGTCCGCGCCGGTTGTCGAACCGTTCGATACCGAAAAACTCGCCAGCCTGCTATTGAAATGGATATCCTGCGGACTTGTTAAAGATGACAACGACACGAAATATTATCTAAGCAATTGCTTGCGCGGCTATAGAGAAAGTTTCGGCAGTTTAGCCGTTAATGCAGTCTATGAACTTCTAAATAAATATAACTTTATCAAATATAAGGGCTGTCGTTTATGCTGTACAAATCTTGGCAGAGTAGCTGCCGGTTATAATATCGATTTAAATTCAGCCGCTTTGATTCATGAACAGTTTAGTAAATACAGCTATGAGGACAATTTGCTTAGCTGGCTGTTCTTTTTCACAACTATCCCGCGAATGTATAAACTTCAACGTACTGTCGGAGCATCATTTCAATGTGCTGTCGGGTCCCCGAACCCGACAGCATACTGTGACATTATAAACAAAACGCTTGCCGATTACGATGAAACGCCTGTTGGCTTGCTGGCAAAATATCTTGAAAATCCCGACAGCTCGATAAGTCCCGGCATGATACAAACATTTCTCCTATTAACGGAGATTATCGCGCCGGCGCCGACAATCGAGATAGAGATGAAATATAATGCCGGCTGGGGGCGGATAAAAAATATCGGCGAACAGTATGCCAACATAATGAGGGCGACAGCGGATATCGGCGAAGGCTGCGGCTTAATTCAAAATAAGAAGAAGAACCTGCTTAATTATGCAGAGTGTTTGTATCATGGCTTGCCTTCCGAAAGCCTGATATTTGCCCGTCTGAAAATATCATTGCTCGAACGCGACTTTATATTAAGGCTAAACAATGCCGGCATAGCTGTTCCTTCCGATGTAGTCAACTCCGGTTTCGATATTATATCGACGCTGCTGCCTTATCGAGTGGCTGATAGTTTGTTTAAGAGATGTTCAAAGATGATGCCGGCAAATGATAAGCCTGATGATATTACAGCAGCGACTGAAAAACAGCCGCTTGCAGTAAAGAAAAACGGTTCCCGCTATGAGCTGACGATTAACGGCAGTATGGTCAGCCTTCAGCCGCGATTGTATTCATATTTCCACAAGCTGTATAACGCTGATAATCCGGAGGGTTGGCTCGACAAAAACTTCCTGGATGCCGGAGTCAACCAGGTAAAGTATATCTACAAGCTGAAGAAAGCATTGAAAGGCATTACGGGTATAGTCATAGAGGGCGATGGCGGCGGACGGTATCGGTTGATGATGGAGAAGATAAGCAGATTAGAAAAGGTTTAAATTATGATGCTCACCGAACAACAGATTAAACGACAGGATTTTGTTGATAATTCAATTTTTGAATTACTGCAAAAACTTAATATGTCAGGCAATGAAATCGAATGGGATATTGAAATTATTGCTGATATAAGAGAGCAAATACGTTTTTGGTTGGTTGATAATCTTCAATTATCAGATGAGATGACTTTTTATCCTTATATTGAAGAGTAAGCTTACAAATAGTAACCTAATGAATGCCAAAGCTGTCGGAAGTAACTTCCGACAGCACAGCTATGTATCAGTAGGTCAATCCGCCTGAGGCGAACTTGTGGTTTTGACTATTCGTGTTATATCGGTTCATGGTTCGCCTGAGGCGGGATTGGAAATGACCTGTTATGTGGGCTGCCTGCTGCCAACAGGTTTACTGATATACCTTTTCAGGCTCTTTCTTCTTTTGCGCAGGTGGTTCGCTGGTTTGAGTCATCCGGTTTTCAGGTTCGGCGCTCTGTCTTTTAGTTTCTTGGATAAACTTGAAACTTCCCAATTTTCTGAATTTTATAAAAAACCATAATGATATGAATATGATTAGAGTAGAAGTGATAACATGGTAAACTTCTGCATGAATAAATATGGAATCCAGTAACGCAAATACTCCCAACACGAATAAGGCAATACACCATAATAACATATTTCCTCCTTTTTATATTACTATATATACTATCCATATATCGGATGATAAAATCAAACACTGATTCTTTGTGGAATTTTATCGGTAGACGATGGTACGGTGATTGAAACCTGATGCAAGACGAAACAACAATATTCCTATCGCAGCACTATTCCGGTTGGCACGCCTGTTTGAACTGGTTGGCTTTGAAATTTGTCTAATGTCCCGCCAATTTATATATTATCCCTGATAAGTCCCCGTAAATTAACATATCGCCATATACAGCCGGTGAGCAATTCGATATTTCATGGTTGAAAATGTTGTATTCCATAGCGCCGCTGTTGGCATTAACAGCATACAAGTCGTTGTCATAAGACAGGAAATAGACTATACCTGAGGCTATCGCCGGACTGCTGTATATCTCGCCGTAGGTGCCAAAATTCCATTTCTCATCGCCAGTTGCGGCATCAAGGCAATACAACACCGAATCAAGCGAGCCGAAATATATTTTGTTATTGAATAAAGCAGGGGATGAATATACTATATCGCCAGTCTCGAAATGCCAGACCTCATCGCCGGTAGCTATATCAACGCCATACATGCTATGGTCATGACTGCCGATATAGACTAAGTTGTTATTAACATTAATTACAGGCGTTGAGACTATATCTTTATTGGTTTTAAATTTCCATATCAGCTTGCCGTCATATCTATCCAAACAATATAGATAAGTATCAGAACTGCCGATAAAAAGCTTTTCCCGATAAACCGCCGGTGAGCTAACGACCCAATAATCGGTTTTGAAACTCCAGACAACCTTGCCGTCATATTTGCCAAGCGCATAAACATAACCGCTGTAGTTGCCAATATAAACCAGACTGTCATCAACCAACGGCGAACTTGAAAACGCTCCCGAATCGGCGAATACCCAATTGACCGCTTTGGTGTTTCTATCGAGGGCGTAAAAATTTTTATCCCATGAACCGAAATAGACTGTATTGCTGTCTACGGCGGGCGTTGAAAAGACTTTCTTGGCAGTTTTGAAAAACCAGCGAGTCTGTTCTTCATATATATTTATCGCTATAAGCCCGGTATCGGTGCCGCAATAAAGCATGCTGTCATAGATAACCGGCGATGATGTTATCCTTGTTTGCAAATTACACAGCCATGACATATCAGGAATTTTTCCGGGTCCTGGGTCTGGCGAAACCGCCGTACGCTGATTATCGCCTTTAAAAATTTGCCAATTGGTTTTAGCTTGCTCCCGCTTATCGACGCATGAGAATATGACAAGCGGCAATATCATGAAAATTATCAGGCTGCATTTTTTTATCATTTTATTTTCGCACCTCTGTTTATATCTTGTTGGCATCTAAAATTGCTTCTCACGCTGTAATATCATCATCGATTTGCTATCAGTATGGATGTTTCGAATATACTCTCGGGTTGTTAACAAAGCAGCAGCTTTGTTTTAGCTGCCAAGCATCGCTTGGCAGCCAAAGAGTGTATCCGCCTGAGGCGGACGTCCCTACGCGTTTGCAGCAGAGCCGTATTCCCAAACCCGACAGCTACTCCAACTTTTTTATATGCGCCATAATCTGCATATACTTTTCATCATCAGGATTAGCCTCTAAAAATATTTTCAGCCATTGCGCCGCTTTGTTGGGTTCTTTTAATATGCTCTCATAGAGATCAGCTATTCTCAATGGCGCCAGTTTGCCCTCGGGCAATTGAGGATATTTGTTATAGACCTGCGTCAGCGTCTCGATGGCCTTGTTAAAATCTTCCCTTTCCGTATAGCATTTCACAAGATAACCCATCGCTCTCGCTATTTGCATAGGCGTGTTTGTTTCGGAATTAGCATATCTTTTTATATACAGCTCGGTTTCATTGAATGTTTTATTGGCCAACTTCTTTTCACCTTTGTTTTTGTAATAACTTGCCATATACAGCCCCGCCTCAAACGCTTTATCCGAGCCGGGGAATGCCGCCTGCACCACATTAAACTGACCGATAGCTTTTTCCCAGTATCCTTCCTTTTCATAACATAAAGCGATGGCATAGTATGCCTCTGCCGCTGTTTTCGCTGTCGCTTTAGGCATGTCTTCTATATTTCTAAAAACCTTTCGCGCTTTAGCATATTTCCCCTGCTGATATAAACTCAATCCCAATCCGAGATATGCGGAGGCAAGCTTATCATGCTGGGGATATATTTTTATAAATTTGCGATATGTTTTTTCGGCATTCTTGAATTGCTTCATGTTTTTCATATAAACATCGGCAATCATCATAAGCAGATGCGGCGGTGTCTGGCCTGCGTTGTTGCCTAATGAGTCTCCGACGGCTTTTGCTGATTGCATGATTTCGATTGCCTGCGAATATTTTTTCTGATGCAAATAGGTTGCTGCGATTTTACCAAGAATAATATTTTCTAATGGCGTACCGGTGAATTTATCCCTGAATGAGATGAAGTAATTTCTGCCTTGTTCGAGCTTTTCATTGTATTTGTTTATATCACCAATCTTTTGCCACATTTCAGCCGACCTGATAGGAGCATCTAAAGCATCCATATTGGGATTAAGAGGTTTTGCATTTGGCATATACAAAATGGCAAGCGTATCATACAAGGCTGAGGCTTCGACATATTTTCTGGTTTGCTCGCGGCATTTTGCCATATTAAAAATCGATGCCATTCTTTCAATCGGGCTGCTTGCGCAGCTTTTAGCAACAATCTTGAAATACTCATAGGCTTTGTCATAATCCTTTACAAACCTGTACAATATGCCAATATTGGTATATGCCGCCAGTGTCAGATGCCATGATTTTTTAAGCTCTTCATTGGCAGTTAATGTGTCGGCGGCATTGCCGGGAAGAGACGTCATTTTCGCCACGCTCTCATACTCCTTAACAAGGCTATTCAAGTTGCTGTCGGATAATTGCTGGCCTTTTATTGACATTTGAGATTTAAGATGTTCGATTTCGTCGAGCTTTTTCTCCATCTCATAACGAATCGTCATATCGGATTTTTTACTGCAGGTCAATAATAAGCTTAACAGGCTTGCTGATAAAACTACTGTGAATAATATTTTTCTCATATTTCCATCCATTGGTTAGGGTCCATTAATTTAAACCCTTGCGTTCTTATGCCATAGTATCGCCGTATCCGACAGTTATTTCTTAGGCTGTCGGTCTGCTGCTCCCTATAGTTTAAACTAATTAATAATCATACTATAATTTTAATCGGCTGAAAAGAGATAATTTTACAGGAGTTTCCCCGTTTTTTCAAAAACTATGATTTCCACTTATTGAAAATGTTAACCCTATGAAACATACTATACTATAAAGATTTTACCGGAATTTTCGGGGAAACTCCTGATAATTTTACATTTATTATTACTTTATCAGGTTGTTATAGAAAGACTACTTTACAGCCTGTAATAACCAGGCTCGTCCGGATAAACAAAAATGCCCTATTGCCGAAACGATAGCATTTGCATCTATTGAGCTTGCTGTTCAATTTTATTGGTTTTGATAATATGGGCGCTTACGTTTTTATCCATCCTCTTGATATGCCGTGAAAACCAATCGACTATTAAATCGAGAAGTTGAATCACCAATGAATAATCATCGGTTTCTTTATTTATCTTTTCCTTTAATTTGTAATATTCTTTTTTAAAGGTATCGTGTTGTTTCTTATGCGCTTCAAATTCAGGGAAGGCATAATCAAACTGCAGTTTTTCTTCATTGTGAAAATGTTCGAACATGTAAAACTCTAAAAATGTCAACGCCTCATTTGTTTTTTGAGCGCCTTTTCCTTGTTTAGTCGCCTGAAAAGCTAAATCTATTCTCTTGAACAGCTCTTTGTGTTGTTCATCTATGATTTTATTGCCAGTTAATAATTCGTCAGCTAATTTTATATGCATAAGTTCCTATCTTGCTTATATCAACTCCATGACAAAAATATGCCGGAGTATTTGTATTATATATTTTCGGCTAATAGGCAGTGTAATCTTAATAGAAATTGTATTTTAAAAATTACCCGGCGTCAGGATGTCGTTTCTTCCATCCTGACGCATAACCTAAATTAGGTGCCCCATCCCCCGCCTCAAGCGGGGGTGGGATACTATACCTGGGCGTCAGGATGTCGTTCCTTCCATCCTGACGCATAACCTGCGCGTAGGGGCGTATTGCAATACGCCCCTACGGCTAAAACATGATCAATTAAATTCCTTGTGCTGTCAGAAGCTAATTCTGACTTCAACGCCCAAAAACATGTACAAACTGCATTAACATTCCCCAAACCGGTTATATATAGAGAACGTATCATTAAGCTATGGGCATATTTTTGTGTTTGGCGGACGTTTTCGTCTGTCAACAAAGCTGGTGCATGAGGAAATTGCATTTTAAAAATTACCCGGGCGTCAGGATGTCGTTCCTTCCATCCTGACGCATAACCTAAGCTATAGGCATATTATGCCCATAACCAAACCCACAGGAGCCGCTATGTTTAAACAAAAACTCAAGGAACTGCTGCGTAAATCCAAACAAAACCTCGTCGCAAATCGCGCGAAACCACCATCAGCCAACACCCGCATTAAAAACTTCGAGCTAAGACTGCCAACCGCTAATGGCTATACCCGTCAGGACAGGCTGAGCCTCTATCGATTCTTAGCCGAAAACATTCCGATATTAAACGGCGCAATCTGGCTCTGGACCCGTTTATGCGCAGCGCCGGTTGAGTTCAAATTCAGCAGTCTGTCGGAATCATCCGGCCAGGCAATGATAGCCGGCCTCGACCGGGTATTGTCGCCCTACGCCTACCAGAAATCGGGCGGCATCGAGACTATTATAAACATGTTTTTTCGCTCGCTTTTTATGGATGGCTGTTTTGGCGGCGAGATAATCCTCGACCATCAGGGCAAAAGCATTTCCGAGTTTATTCCCTCGGACAACCGTATGCTGTCATTCGAGCAGGAGAACGATAGTTGGCAGATATACTGTGAGTGCGATGACCGGCGAGTGAAAGTCGAGCCGGGTTCGTTCTATTTCACCGGTTTGGATTCTACTCTTCACGACCCGCGCGGAGTGAGCATGCTTTCGACAATCGGCTTTATTTCGCATCTCGAACAGAAACTTATTAACGATATGTCGCAGAACCTCGAACGTTCGGGTTATCAGCGCATTCAGGTGCAGCTTAATCGTCCCGAAAGATTGGCTGGCGAAAGCGAAAGCTCTTATATCGAACGCGCCAACAGCTATTTCGACAGCACGGTTGATATGATGAAAAACCTCAGACCGTCCGATTCGGCGGTTACCTGGGATGATGTCAACATTAGCAGCGTGGGACCATCCGGGACAGGCGGCGCCTCGAGTTGGTATCTGTACCATCGGGCGTTGGTCGAGGATATCTGCGCCGGCGTGCATCTCGACCCGTTTATGCTTGGCTTTTCGTTCGGCACCACTCAGACATGGGCGCGTTTCAAGTTCGAGTTGATGATGCGTCAGATTATCTCGGTGCAGGAAAAGGCTAAGGGATTTCTCCGCTGGCTTGTCGGGTTGGAGATGGCTTTACGCGGTCTTCCCGGTGATGTTGAGATACTATTCGACAACCGCCGCGTATTCGGTTCGCTCGAACGATTCAAGGCTGAAAGCTTCATGATTGAAAGCATCATATCCCAGTATAAAACCGGTTTGCTGGACAAGCAGGAAGCCCGCGACCGCCTTGGCAAAATCGAGCCGGGCATTATCTGATGTGCGAAATCTGCGCGAGTCCGCTGCTTGAGGATGTAAACCGCAAAATCAACTGGATGCCTGACAGGCTGGTTAAATGGGCGAACAAACGGGGACTGGCAATAGATATAAAACAGCTTGATGAGCATTTTGATAAACATATTGATGAAGCCACAAAGAAGAAGCGGAAAAAAACTGCGCGTAGGGGCGTCCGCCTCGGGCGGACGCCCTCTTCATGCGACAAGCCAAATTCACCTTGCAAATTGCGAATCCAACCGGCGACTGAACAAAATGTAGGTCGGGTTCTGACCGGAGGGAAAAACCCGACACCTCATTATCAAGGAGATGGAGATGTTTCTGTATCCAACCCGACACCGTGCCAGGATGAACAGCTCCTAAATGAAATAATCGCTCGCGTATTTGATGAATTAAACGCGGGGGGATTCACACTCAAGCTTGAGCATGGTTTCAAGGCGATTGAGATAAAGCAGAAACTATCAGGCGGCGGGGATGCCGAGCGTTTGCTGATGGATTTGCTCAATGAGATAAGGCGGCAGGAGTTGGCATCGGATGGCTGATGATATTTATATCGCGTCAGGGCGTCCGGCTCGGGCAGATTTGCCCTTGTGGTTGGTGTACGTCCTCATGCACCAGTTGGCAGACGGGGACGTTCGCCAACCATAAAAATTAAATGAGAAGGCGGGAACCCTTTCCCGCCTTCTATATATGGGGTGCCTATGTTTTCAGGAAATCCGCATCGGCGGACTGACGACGCGCGAAACCATTCGCTGATTAAAGTTATTAAATTAGGATTGTTATTGCTATAATTATATATTTGTATATATTATAATATGTAGGTATTAAATTCTAACTTTGGAGGAGAAAAATGAAAGGTAAGCTATTGTTTTTGACGGTTGTGATTGGATGTTTATTTATCGGCAACAACCTCAAGGCTATTGAATTGCAGCCAACTGATGATATGTATATTGATACTCTAACCACTGTGCCTCATTCACCTGATGAACTAATAGTGGCCAACGAACCGGTTGAACCTCATGTTAACCAGATTTTGATGAAGTTCGATATCTCTCCCTATATGGGCGAACAAATTGATGATGCTATACTTCATCTGTATCGTTTTTATGGGTGCGGTCAAGGTAATACTGTTGCCAATTTCTACGAGGTAACCGAAGAATGGGATGAAGATACCTGGCCTGAAGATACCTATATCAGCCATGATAATAATTCCTGGTGCAGATATACATTTAACATAATGGGTTGGAATAATATTTATCTCACCGATATAATTCAATTTTGGCTTGACGGCAACATGGAAAATCGCGGCTTTGTTATTGAGGGCGAATCGGGCACCCGGCTCAGTAAAATATATTCAAAAGAAGCGCCTGATTTTAATCCCTACCTTGAGCTGCTGGGCATAACAAGCATCAATGAAGCAGAAGTTGTTCCGTTGGATTTCGATTTCAATATTTACCCTAATCCATTTAATGCTTTTGCATCTATTAATTACAGTTTAGCAAAAACAAGCAATATTTCTGTAGAGGTATATGATATCCTCGGTAAAAAAGTTGAAACTCTTGCCAGCACAATACAGCCTGCCGGAAGTTATCAAATTAACTGGAATGCTAATGAGCATCCATCCGGCGTATATTTCTGCCGCTTGAGTATTGATGATAATTCCAGCGTAAAGAAAGTTGTGCTGTTGAAATAGCAGCCATCGCGTAGGGGCATATTGCATACGCCCGTAAAGCGAATGCAGTCCGCGGCGGCGGATTTTCTGCCTTCTATTAAGGCGACACCAATGTCGTCAGGAAAGGGTTCCTGACGACGCAGGCAAGTTATAATACATCGCGTAGGGGCGTATTGCATACGCCCTCTTTTGTTATATCTCAGTTATTTAAATTGTTGATATTTATTGTTGGCTATATTATATTTGAGCAAGTAGAAAGGGATATGCTTAAAAAGATATATTTTTCAAATGTTTGATATTTACTGACAGGTTTTGTCAGTAGTGAGATGTATATTATGATAACAAAAAATATGGTATAGGATTTGAGCAAAGGCAAAGTGTCGGGTTTCTCCCTCCGGTCGGAACCCGACCTACAGAACTATTTAAAGGAAATTATAAAGAGATTCAATTAATTAGACACTGCCTTATATTATATCATCAGCATAGCCCATAGGGCGTATGCAATACGCCCCTACGCGCGGCGGTGTATATCACCCTAAAACATAATATATTGTGGTTGGTGTACGTCCCCGTGCACCAACATATTTTGATATGTCTCAGGATGTTCGCCTGAGGCGAACGCCCCTATGTGAAAAATCAACCAACGAAACAAAATTTATATATGAACAAAACAACCCCCTGGCGGAAAGCCCTGCATGACCCGGTGTTTTTCGCCCGCGAATATCTCGAATTCGAGCCGCATCACGGCCAGCAAGACTGGCTGAGAAACTCGACCGGCTTCGAGAATGCCCTCGTTACCGGCAACCGCTGGGGCAAGTCGGAGATTCAGGCGGTGAAACTTATCCATCGCTCGATATTCCAATTGCGGCAGATAAAATACGACAAGCCGAATCATTATCGCGCTCTCAATGTCAGCATCACGCTCGACCAGGCGCAGATTATCTTCGCCAAAATATTAGCCCTGCTTGAGCGCAATAAGAAAATCAAAACGCTGGTGAAAAAAATCAAAGCGACACCCTATTCGACTATCCTGTTTCGCAATGGCACCGAGCTTACCGCCCGCACCAGCGCAAATAGGGGAGAGCACCTTCTCGGCAATGATTACGACTATGTCAATTTTGATGAAGCCGCCTATGAGCCGCAGGCAGAGGCGGTAGTCGAGGGCGCGCTCAAGATGCGTCTTGCCGACCGCGCCGGTATGCTCGATTACAGCTCGACTCCGAATGGCTACAACTGGTTTTACCATCGCTGTAAATTGATTAACAAAGACAACCGCGGGTATGTGCATCACGGCAGTTCTTATGAAAACCCTTTCCTTTCAATAGAATCACTCAATTACTTGAAGCAAAGCATGACTCCCGACCGCGCCGCTCAGCATCTGATGGGGCAGTTCTCGTCATTCGAGGGGCGGCTTATACCGGAGGCGATTTTGCAGAAAGCAAATCGTGATGCTGTCGGATTAGCCGCGCCGGAATCGGGACGGCATTACGCGCATGGCTGGGACTTAGCCCGCAAGCTGACATATACGGTCGGGATTGTGCTTGATATTACCGCCAAGCCGTATCAGCTTGTGCATGTCGAACGCTACCAGCGCGACTGGCCGGAGATAATCGGCCGGATAAAGACGTTATTCGGCATATATGGCGGACGAGTGCTAATAGACTCAACCGGTATCGGCGATGTTGTCTTATCCGAGCTTGATGATATCAAGGCTGAGGGCTTCAATTTTGCCGGCGGCAACCGCGAGAAGCTAATGGCTAATCTCGAACGGTCGTTTTTCTCCGGCGAGATAGCTCTGCCCGAGTACAGCATCCAACAGCCGGATGGTTCAATGTGGAGTTTACTTGATGAACTTCGCGCTTTGGATGTCGGCTATGAAAATGCCGGGGATGGTGTCTGCGCATTGGCGTTGGCAATCTGGGCGGCGGATTCGAGAAACAGGCTTGTCATACCCGCGATTCCGGCAGTCGGCGGGTTTTAGGTGTCAATAGGGTGCCCTGCTTATGGTAGTGTATATTAATTATGACTGGTGGATGTCCTCGCGCACAAGTTGGCAGATGAGGACGTCCGGCAACAATAATCCCCATTATAAACAAACAGGCTTATCGATAGTCCCCAATAAAAAAAGGACCAGCCCCAAGGAGGGAGAGGAAAGACTGGCCCTCGGATGATGATATGAAACCATCTCCATTAAAGTGCGTTTGCAAGCAACTTATCTATTTATAAAGTAACACCTATGCGATTATTTACTATTGCAATACTCGTGCCGCAGAAAATGACTTTAAAATATAACCATAATTTCTTATCTATCAACAAAATACAATTATGTTGAGAGGTATAAACATTTTCAATATGCATAAATTTGCGCAATGCTTTACGTAAATCGACGCAATTTTTATAATGGTAATAATCGTAAAAAGTAGAGATTATTAGCGGTTGTTTAAGGTTGGCATAAACCAGATAGACATACCCATGCGCTAATAAAACCTTTCGCGATTGGCGTACGTCCCCGTGCGCCAACAAACCTTGCCTGTTTCAACAATTGCATCTTCTTGGTTTCGACAATATCGCCTGCATCTATGCGATAGGAATAGACGCCTAAGACAAAATCATCCGCCTTCCAAACCGCTTGATGATTGCCGGCATCGAGATAATCGTATATATTATACATAATAATTGCTGTATAATGCTTTACAGTGAGAAGGGCAGGAGAAGCGGGTCGGACAGTAATCTCTAACCCCTGCTGTTTCTTTCGTTCCTAAAGCATTTTTTATGATTGACTATCAAAATTAATTAGCTTATCAATCACCTATGAAAAAAATATTTTCAATATCCCGGCGTCGATTATGGAGAACACTTTTGTCGATGGCAATCCTGCTCGCGTTTACCAGTTGCGCGCCTCGCTATATAGCTCCTCAGCCTGAATTCGCCTGGCCAGAAATGGCATTGAGTAAAATTGGGGATTCGCTCGGCATTTATATCCCCTATGATAACCTGAACCTGATATGTAAGCCGGACCTATCCCAGCCGTGCTGTATTCACAAAGATATTCACATCGGCGATGGCGCAAGTCAGGCGGTCTTGTCAGCCTCGCAGGCGGTTTTTGCTTATGCCTTAATGCTTGGCGAGCAGCCAACCGATACATACATCAAATCGCTAAATTTGAGGGGCTTGCTTCATCTAAAAGATATTACTGCAAACTTCGAGTTTTTGCCTCATATAGAAGATCGTTTTGATAATGATAAAGAAATTCGGGAACCGGATAAGTATGATATTCTTATCACTTTAAATCTCAATTTTTCAGCGATAGATTTTGCCTTGGATGATATCAGCGAATTTAACATAAGCGTGCTAACCGAAAGCGAGAAACCGGCTGCCAAAAGGAAAATAAATAGTCAGCTTAAAAAACTAAGCAAGACAGCCCTGGAGCAAGCCGCAGGTTATCTTGCCCGTAAGCTTGTTAATTTCTATGGCGCCAGAAGTTGATGATAAAAAAACGTAGGGACGAATTGCATTCGCCCTCAGGCAGAGAAGCATGTAAATTTATGGAAGCAACGTGCGTAGGAGCGATTGCAATGCGCCCCTAAGCGAAATAGCATATGCCGCTGTTATTTTAATCTGGTTGCCAAGAGCCGCTTGATAACAGGACGACCATTTCTTGACAACATAAACTAAGGAACTCAACGTGAGCTGCAGCCTCGATACATTCATCAGCGTAGATCTCGAAACAACAGGTCTTGACTCGGAGATAGACCGGATTACGGAAATAGGCGCGGTCAGATATGTAAAAGGCGTTAAGGCCGATTCCTTCTCTATGCTGGTCAATCCCAAAATCTCAATTCCTGATAATATAATCTCGTTAACAGGTATCGATAATGACATGGTGAAAAACGCTCCGCCAATCGAGGATGCAATTGCCGAGTTCGAAAAGTTTCTTGATGATGCTCCTCTCATCGTCGGTCAGAATATCAAGTTCGATATTTCATTTCTGAAAAGATATATATCACTAAAATATCTTAGTGTAATTGATACTTATTTTATCGATACCGCAGTTCTTGCCCGTTTAGTATGGCCGGGTTTGAAAAGCTTTAGTTTAGCCTCATTAACAAAATTTATAAGCATCGACAACAAAGATGCTCATCGCGCCTTAGCTGATGCCGAGGCAACTGCCATAGTATATCTGTATGAGCTTGCGGCAACCAGGAAATTGCCTGCCAATATCACGAATTTCATCGCCGGTCTTTTATTTGGCGAAACCGGCAGAGGAATAGTGCTGTCATCGATTGAAGGGATGACGGATAATTTACCTTCCCCGGTCGATTATGAATATGATTATGGCGATAATGTTATCGGTTCAAATTCGATTGAGCCGATGGATGATTATTTTCCTATAGAAACAGACCGGATTAATGAGATATTCGATAACCGTCTGCGCGAGGTTTTGGATGATTACGAGGAACGTCCTCAGCAGTTGGAGATGGCGGCGCAGGTTGCCGGCGCTTTTAACCGCTCGGAGCTATTCTTAGCCGAGGCGCCAACCGGTATCGGCAAATCGTTAGCCTATCTTGTATCCGCTTTGATGTGGTCTTACCTTAATAGCGAAGGCGTTATTATCTCTACTCAGACTAAAAACCTTCAAGACCAGCTTTTCAATAAGGATATTCCGCTTGTGAAAGAAGCGCTTAGATTCGATTTCAAAGCTGTCCTGCTGAAAGGGAGAGGCAATTACCTGTGTCTGTTTAAATACTATGAGCTTCTAAGAGAAGCCATTAGTTCTTTTGATGCTGACCAGCGTCATGCTCTTTTACCGTTAGTTGTCTGGGCTGAAACTACCAAAACCGGCGATATCGCCGAATGCGGCGGCTTCAATCCGGGGCGCAATAGATACCTGTGGACAAGAATATCCTGCGAGGGAAATTTCTGTCTTGGCAGGATGTGCCGCTATTACAAGAGATGTTTTCTTATCAGGGTTAGAAATGAGGCTCTTACCGCTCATCTAAGAATTATTAACCATCACCTGTTCTTCGCCGATTTTGCCTCCGGCGGCGAATTGGTCAGGGCTACCGGTCATGCGATTATGGATGAAGCGCACAACCTCGAAAAAGTAGCGGCATCATATCTGGGACCGGAGATTAATCCTTATCTGTTCAACATGTTTTTCAATCAGATATATATGAACCGGCCGACCGAAACAGGTTTTATCATGCTGGCAAAATTGAATGTCTCAAAGCTGGCGGAGGCAGACAGCCGCAAAATTAATTCCCTGATTAGCAAAGTTCAGAAATCAATGGCTATTGCGCGAAACAGCCTGACTGATTTTTTCGATAAGCTTGCAGCCTCAATATTAAAGCAGCGGGGAAGAAACAACGAATCGAAAGAAATTCGCTATTACGATTTAACAAAATATATTGATAAAGATAAAATCGAGACAGGCCGCCTTTCTCTATTAAAGCTCGAGTCAACGCTTATTGATTTATCGGATGAGCTTGATTTTGCCGATTCGCTTGATGATAAAAATCAGCTTGTTGTAAGGTGCCGGTCTTTAGCTCAAGATTTAACCGAACTGCGAAGCTCTTATGAATTTCTCGTTTACCCGGAAAATAATGATTACGTGTACTGGATTGATCTTTGGAAGAGAAGAGAAATAAAATTAATCAGCGCTCCTATTGAGGTTGGCAAGCTTCTCGATGAACAGCTATATGACCATCTCAAAACGCTCATTTTATCCTCGGCGACTTTATCGGCAGCTTCAAATTTTTCATTTCTAAAAAGGCGGCTTGGCCTCGACCTGTCATCATCGGAACGCACTTGCGAACTTGCCTTAGGCAGCCCTTTCGATCTTGATAAAAACATCGGGTTTTTCGAGGCTGGTTTTATGCCTGTGCCAAATTCTCCCGAATTCAATAAGAGTACAGCGGCTGTAATCGGCGAGCTTTTCAATGCAGTCCGGGTTAAGGGCATGGTTTTATTCACCTCATATAAAAGTATTACTTCAGTCGTATCGAATGTTGGGCAGAAACTGCTCAGTCAGGGTTTCGAGTTGTTTGTTCAGGATAACAGCTTAAGCCCGTTTCAATTATTGTCGCGCTATCGCCAATCATCGAAAGGAATAATTTTCGGTACCGACAGTTTCTGGGAGGGCGTTGACCTGCCGGGCGCTGAACTGGAACTGTTGATAATAGTCAAACTGCCGTTCGCAGTGCCCGACCGTCCCTGGATAAAAGCCAACCTCGACAAAATAGAGGCTGATGGCGGCAACTCATTCATCGAATTCTCCCTGCCGGAGGCGGTGATAAAATTCAGGCAGGGTTTTGGACGGTTAATCCGTAAAAAATCCGACCGCGGCTGTGTTGTGATGCTTGATTCGCGCTTAAGCGGTAAAAAATACGGCCGCTATTTCTCAGCCTCGGTAAAACCACAATTACAATACTGCCGCAATCTCGAATCTCTAATAGATGGAGTCAAGCAGCATTTCGATGAATAACTGCCTGTTCAAACCCTGTTTCTCCTAACCGGCAATATTTATAAAAAATATAGGAGAGTCATTGCTCCGCCTATCCCGCATTATTCATAAACTCTATAGAGCAATGCAACAGTATGCTAATTTGTTATTGCGAGTCCGCCTAAGGCGTCCGCCATAGGCGGAGCTATGACTCTCTTTTATCTTTTGTGAATAATGCGGGCTAAGAAAATACGGTTCATTAATCAAGATTTGCACGTAGGGGCGTATTGCAATACGCCCCTACGCGTCTCCGTGGTTGGCGTACGTCCTCGTGCGCCAATAAAAAACCCTTTAAGCATTTTCATTATTGCCGATAGATATGATAGAGTATTTTTATATAAGATGAGTATTGTATTTTAATAAAATTTTCTGTGATTGGTGTGCGTTTTCGTCTCAAGAAACGTCCGTGTGCGCTGGCAAAACTTATGTGGTTGGTGTACGTCCTCGTGCACCAATAAAGACAATTCGTGGTTGGTGTACGTCCTCGTGCACCAACAAAAACAATTCGTGGTTGGTGTACGTCCTCGTGCACCAACAAAAATACAATTCCTTAAGTTGATGGTTTAAGATAAATGACAACTCAAACAAGCATTGCCAAAGCAAGAATCCTTTTAGTTGATGATGATAAAGATATCATTGCCACTCTGAAAGAATGTTTCATGGATTTCAGTTATGTTGTCGATACAGCCGTTTCCGGCGATGAAGCTCTCGCGAAAGTTATTTCAGATGATTATGATTTAGTGATGCTGGACATCAACCTGCCTGATTTTTCGGGTATGGATGTGCTCAAGCAGATTAAGGAGCAGAAATCCAGCCTGCCGGTTTTGATAATGACCGGGCATGCATCCACCGATGCTGCTATAGAGGCGATGAAGCTGGGGGCGCATGAATTTATCACCAAGCCCTTTAATCTCGACCGCCTGCTGGGAATGATTAACCGTATTGTAAAAAAAGCGCCTCCGATTCGCGGCTTGGCAACTTTCAGCGTTGCTCCGAAACCGGTTGAGGGAACTATTATCGGCAATACTCCCGAAATGATGGAAATCGCTAAAGTAATAGGTCAGATTGCCGCCACCGATGCCTCGGTATTAATCTTAGGCGAGTCCGGCACCGGCAAAGAACTTGTCGCCCGCTCGATATATCAAAATTCCCTGCGAGTTGACAAACCGTTCCTGTCGGTTAATTGCGCCGCCTTGCCGGAGGGGCTTTTGGAATCCGAGCTGTTCGGTCATGAGAAAGGCTCATTCACCGGCGCCTATACCCGCAAGCTGGGCAAGTTTGAGCAGTGCAGTGCCGGCACTATTTTCCTCGATGAAATCGCTGACATGTCGCTTCTAACTCAGAGTAAGGTCTTAAGGGTTTTGCAGCAGCAGGAATTCGAAAGAGTGGGCGGCGATTCAACCATTAAGGTGGATGTCCGCATTATTGCCGCAACTAATAAATCGCTGGTGAATATGATTAAGGAAGACAAATTCAGAGTTGACCTTTATTACCGTCTTAAGGTAGTATCTTTATATCTGCCGCCATTGCGGGAACGGCGCGCCGACATTCCTTTGCTGGCCGATTATTTCATCCAACGGTATGCCTCGCAAACCGGCAAGGTAAATCTTAGTATTGACAAGGATGCTTTAAACGGCTTGATGCATTACACCTGGCCCGGCAATGTCAGGGAGCTTGAGAACAATATCCATTCGGCGGTTGTCATGTCTAAGGGGGATATTTTACTGCCGGAGCATTTCCCGGTGCTGTGCGGCGAGAAGGAGCATATCGAGCTTGACATGTCGAAAATCGAGGATGACTATTGCCGTATGTTCACTGATATTATCGACAAGAATTTCGACAAGATAGTTGGCATCTCCGCCGACCATATATATCATCACTTGAATTCCGCCTTAGAGAAATCGCTGATTTCAGCGGCTCTGAAATACACCAAATCCAATCAGGTTAAGGCGTCCGAGTTGTTGGGCATTTCCCGCAATACCCTCCGCGACAGGATTGCCAAGTACGGGTTGTATTAGCGGCGGCGTTTAAATCTGTGTTTGATAATTGAATATAAAAACATATAGCTTTATTATTATGTGGGCGGCATCCGTCTAAGGCGGACCCCTTAGTTGATTAGCAGCAGACGAGGACGTCTGCCAGGCACAATATACGCCTTCTTACCGCCAAGCAGTATTAGCAGGCCAAGACCCTCGTGGTCTTGACGGGTGCGCAAATTTACTCCGACGCCTATACCTGTTTTAAAACGCTCACTTTTTAATTTGTCATTTTATTCTTGAAAAGCTAATAAGCTATCTATTATAATATATAAAATCAATTGGAGATAATAAATGGGAAAAGCGATAAAAATAACGAAAAACGAAATAATTACCAAGATATTCAAACATTGTAAGGCTAAAAGAAGTTATATCTTTGATAACGAATTAGTAAAAGATATTATCAAAAAATCCGGTTCTAAAACTAATCCATATGATATGACTAAACTTGATGATACTTCAAGATTCCCTGAAATTTTGCGAAAAAAGATTATTTTATTGCTCATTTAGGGGATGGCAAACATCAATTTATAAAAGGTATCGATAAAGTTTTTCATAAATTTGAAGATATTAATGAAGATGAAATAGTGAATTGGGTTTATCGTCCAAGCATACTAAATGATTATTCTGTTTCGGAAAGCAGTGTCTTATCGCTATGCTATAATCATCGGATTATACATGATTTTTTATACTTAGATATCGTATCGAATCCTAAAATTTATAACAGCGAAAGAAAACGAGGAATCTCTTTTAATTACATGATTGGTAAAGCTTATGCACATTTTAGTAATCTGCAAATTGAAATTGACTTGACAATGGAATATAATAATAAAGTTACTGTTTTTGAAGGCAAGAATACAAAAAATTCAGAGACATGGTTAACTGATTTTAATGTTTATCAGTTATATAACCCCTATAGATATTATTATGATTTAAAAGAAGACAACAAAATTGATATTCAAGAAATCAACGCTTGCTATTTAGTAAGGCAAAAAAGAGACAATGGCTCATATTTAAGGCTATATAAATATTATTTTAGCAATCCTTCAGATATTACGACCATTATATTGCTAAAAAAAAGAGAATTTCGACTTACAAGGAGGGGGTTTAATGAGTAGTTTTATTAATAAAGTTATCAATGATGATATAATGAAATTATTAAAGAAAATGCCGGATAATCATATTGATATGATATACAGCGACCCTGATTATAATGTTGGTATTAAATATAATGATAATACTTATACAAAGAATTTTAATGAATACATTAAATGGTATATTGAACTTGCTAAAGAATCTTTTAGAGTATTAAAAAATGATGGCAACATGTTTTTTATTAATTATCCTCGACAGAATTCATATTTGTGGATTAACTATCTTGATAAAGTTTGTTATGATGTTAACGAATATGTTTGGATTTATAATACGAATGTTGGTCATTCCCCAAGTAAATTTACTCGCGCTCATAGAAGCATATTGCATTGTAGAAAATCCAATAAAAACAAATGGTTTAAAAACCAAGTTGCCGAGCCTTATAAGAATCCTAATGATAAAAGGATATTAAAAAATATTGCTAACGGTTCTCAAGGTAGAATGCCGTACTCTTGGTTATATTTTGATTTAGTTAAAAACGTTTCAAAAGATAAAACTATTCATTCTTGTCAAATCCCTTTAGGGCTAGTAGAAAAATTAATATTAGCTTCAACAAAAATGAATGATTTGGTTCTTATTCACTTTGGCGGTTCCGGCAGTGAAATAATTCTTACTAAAAGGCTGCATAGAAACTATGTATCTGCTGAAATTGATAAAGTCTATTATGATATGATAATGAAAAGACTAGAAAATAATGGCAATATACCATCAGAGTATAAACTTCAAATGCAAAAGAATAATAAGAATAATCATACTACACACGATTTATTAGCCCGCCCAATACCTAAACCAACAAACTACTCCAAACCAAAAACTAAACCC
>JAGGSN010000154.1 GCA_021159005.1 Candidatus Zixiibacteriota bacterium
CGCGGGCAGTGTTGGGAATGACATCACTATAGCATCCGCCTAAGGCGGACAAAAGATGCTAACTACAACAACAGCGTTTGACAATTTAAAATAGCATCCGCCTAAGGCGGACAAAAGGTTGGACAGTAGTGTACCTAAATATATAATGATATCGATTCATAGCAATGCCTTATATGATAACTACTGCCATAAAAAAGCAACTGTGAAAACCGGGATAAAACGGCTTGACAAAAAGATACTATTTGGCTATCTTGCCAAATAGCCTATTATAATAGCAGGTGTTTTGATGGATAAAAATAAGAAAAATCTTTTCGAGGCTCGCGCCAAAATAATAAAAGCAATGGCTCATCCAACCCGTCTTTTTATTGTTGATGAGCTTTCGCATCATGAAAAATGTGTGAGCGACCTAACAAATATGATCGGAGCCGACTCGTCTACAGTATCAAAACATCTATCGATTTTAAAAGAGGCCGGGATTGTCATTAATGAAAAACGAGGATTGCAAATCTATTATAGATTGCGGTTCCCTTGCGTACTTAATTTCTTTAGCTGTGTAGAGGCAGTAATAGAATCGACTGTTAAGGAACAATTAGCATTGATAAACGAGAAACAAAAATAATAATGAATATTTCTTGTTCTAATAAACACATGACTGGATTTCTATTAATCATTGTATTGCTTTGCCGGAGCATATAACAATTGAAACTTATAAATGAATGGAAACCGTTAGTTTGGATCATTGCGATTTTCCTGGCTTTTTTTTATTTGCCGATTAGCTCCCTGCGTTTTCAAAATGCCGTATATGAAGCATTATCTCTTACAAAATGGTATGCCCGCGAACATGTCTTGCTATGCTTAATTCCCGCCTTTTTTATTGCCGGAGCAATCGCTGTTTTTATAAGCAAGGAATCGGTAATCAAGTATCTTGGGGCTAACGCTAAAAAAGTATTAGCTTATGGTGTAGCCTCAGTTTCGGGAACAATCTTAGCGGTTTGCTCATGCACGGTTCTGCCTCTTTTTTCCGGTATATATCGCATGGGTGCCGGCCTTGGCCCGGCGATTGCGTTTTTGTATTCGGGTCCCGCAATTAATGTTCTGGCCATTATTCTAACCGCCAGAGTGCTTGGGCTGGAACTCGGTATCGCCCGCGCTGCCGGAGCAATTATCTTCAGCGTTGTGATTGGCTTACTGATGCATGTCATTTTCAGGAAAGAGGAGACTGCTAAAGCTGATAATCAAATAGCGATGCCCGAACAGGAAACTACCCGCTCCCTAACAAAAAATGGATTATATTTCGCGGCAATGGTAGCGATACTTATCTTTGCCAATTGGGGCAAGCCGGAGCAAACAGTCGGATTGTGGCATACTATCTATTCTCTCAAATGGATTATCACCAGTATAGCATCGGTCTTCTTCGGTGTTATTTTAATAATATGGTTCGGCATAGCCTGGTGGAAAATATTGATAACGGCAGTTGTGACGGCTATACTGGCATTTTTATTCCCGCAAGAACCGATTATACCTTTTGCGGCGGCAGTAGTCGGATTTTCAATCATTACAGGCACAAGCAAAGGGCAAACCGGCGAGTGGTTCGAGCAATCATGGAACTTTGCCAAACAGATATTGCCGCTTCTGTTTTTCGGAGTATTGGCAGCCGGTTTATTGCTTGGCCGCCCCGGGCATGAGGGAATTATACCCTCCCAGTGGATAAGTCAATCAGTCGGCGGAAACAGCTTTGGCGCAAACCTGTTCGCCTCAATTGCTGGAGCTTTTATGTATTTTGCAACCTTGACCGAAGTGCCAATTTTGCAGGGGCTAATCGGCAATGGTATGGGCAAAGGCCCGGCATTGGCGCTTTTATTAGCAGGACCGGCACTATCGCTGCCGAACATGCTGGTTATTCGAAGCGTAATAGGCACAAAAAAAACAACGGTTTTTGTCATGCTGGTTATTACTATGGCGACTATCAGCGGAATGATATATGGAGCAATATTTTAAGTATTGCCATATCCCCGCACTTAACAGCATGGCACCGCCAAATAAATGCTGATGGTAAAAGACGCCCGACAGCACAACATAAAAAAGGTATCCCACCAATCTCGGGGTCTAAATTTTGGTCCTGATATATTAGTCTTAGTCGTGTTTCTCCCCGCTGCTGTCCGCTTAGGGCGGAGAAACCGACCCGCAATGTACAATGTCAAATTTTCCAGCCCCGACTATTTCTATGGGGTTGAGATATTTTTCGCGAAGGCAGGAACCCCTTCCTGCCTTCTGTTATGAGAACATCGACGTCTTCAGGAAAGGGTTCCTGACGACTCATAAAATTCTACTGCAATATTCTGAAAAAAAAGGGGAAACTCCAAAATAATTTTGACTTGCCAATAAAAATAAATTTCGCTACTTTCATTCAAGTATTTTGATACTGAGGATGTAATGACTGCAAATCTCGAAGATGTATTGCGAAAATACTGGGGCTACAACAGTTATTTGCCATTTCAGAAAGAGGCTATGCAATGTGTGCTTGATAATCGGGATTCGATTGTCGTTTTTCCTACCGGCGGCGGCAAGTCGTTATGTTTTCAGGCGCCGGCTTTAATCAAACCGGGTTTGGCAGTTGTTGTATCACCATTGATTTCCCTGATGAAAGACCAGGTTGATGCTCTTATAGAGTGCGGCATAACGGCGGCGCGAATCGAGAGCACGCAATTGGCTAAAGAGCAGAATGCCGTTTTTGAAAAGATTAAAAATCGGTCGCTTAAACTGCTTTACCTCTCCCCCGAAAGATTATTCATGAACGGTTTTATGGAGTTTCTGAAAAGCAATGAACTGTCATTTATTGCAATAGATGAAGCTCATTGCGTAAGCATGTGGGGACATGATTTTCGGCCGGAATACCGTCAACTGGGAAAACTAAAGGAAGTATTTCCCGGAATAGCTATCCATGCCTATACAGCCACAGCCACAGAACGGGTTCGCAGTGATATTGCCGTACAATTAAAATTAAATGAACCGAAGTTGTTAATAGGCTCGTTCGACAGGCCGAATCTTGTTTATAAAGTTGGGGGAATTGCCAATAAGCTGAAGCAGGTTTGCGAAATCATCGACCGCCATAAAGGCGAATCCGGCATCATTTATTGCATCAGGCGGCTGGATGTTGACGAGATGTGTTCCGCCCTGAATGAAATGGGCTATAAAGCTTTGCCATATCATGCTGGCATGGAGGATATTAAACGCAAGCAAAACCAGGAATCATTCATCGAGGAAAAAGTTGATATTATTGTCGCCACAGTAGCTTTCGGTATGGGCATCGATAAATCCAATGTGCGTTATGTAATACACGCCGGAATGCCTAAATCCCTCGAACATTACCAACAGGAAAGCGGCCGGGCAGGCAGAGATGGTCTTGAGGCTGAGTGCTTTTTACTTTATTCGGGGCAAGATTTTATGACATGGAAATTTATCTTTGGGAAAAATAATCCGGATTCATTTAACATCTCAATGGCGAAGCTAAGTGATATATATAATTACTGCACCGGCATATCATGCCGACATAAAGCGCTTGTTAATTATTTTAACCAAAAGTACGATAAAGAAAACTGCTATGCCTGCGATGTGTGTCTTGGCAGCCTTGAATATATTGACGATTCCTTGACGACTGCTCAAAAAATCCTTTCATGTGTTGTACGTTTGGGGGAAAATTTCGGCGCCGAATATACCGCCCTTACGCTAACCGGATCATCAGATAAGCGAATCCTAAACAATAGCCATGATAAGCTAAGCACCTATGGCATCTTATCAGAATACCCAAAACGGATTGTTCGTGATTGGATTGAGCAATTAACAGGGCAAGGCTATATCCGAAGAACAGGGGAATTTAATGTGCTCGAAGTTGCCGAAAAGGGATGGGATGTCATAAAAGGGAAAGAAACGCCGCATCTGCTAAAACCGACCGTAAAACCAATTAAAACATCAAAAACCGCCGAGGAATCATGGGAAGGTGTGGATAAAGAGCTGTTTGAGGAATTACGGGTTTTGCGGCGACAGATTGCCGACAGTAAAAACATCCCGGCATATATCGTTTTTGGCGATGCTGTCCTGCGTGATATGGCCAGACAGCGTCCCTCTACGCGGGATGGCTTTCTCATGGTTAATGGCATTGGTGAAAGTAAAAACCGGCAATATGGCAAGAGATTTATCAAAGCTATTAAAGAGTATTGTCGAACTAATTCTGTTAAGATGGATATTGAGCCGTCAAGGAGAATTTATGAGGTTCCATCTCTAAGTTCAAAATCACGAAAAAATGTAAATATTGCCAAGCATGAAGCTTTTAGGCATTTTTCGCAGGGTTTTTCCATTAATAAAGTCGCCGATAAAATCGATAGAGCTAAATCGACTACAACTCAATATCTTGCCGATTTTATCGAGAAAGAAAAGCTCACCGATCCTTATCCATGGGTAGATGAAAAAACATATAAAATTGTTAAAGCCGCCGCCTGTCAGACCGATAGCGAAGAACGACTGAAACCGATTCATGAGTTCCTAAACGGCGAGATAGAATACGACACGATACGTCTATGTATGGCATTCATCCGCAACGAGGAATAATTGTTAACCGCGCTGCGAATGCAATTAGCCGCTGATTAATATAAAAACGATTGTATTACAATTAAAATCCATACGCATCATACTGCCCAATCTTAAGCAGTATTTTCCCTTCCTTAACCTTCACAACAATTTCATCTGCCATGATACCCCTTAAGGTTTTATATTGCGCTTCATTTTTCTTGTCAAGAGTGATAGTTCTATAGCTTAACGGTCCCTCGCTAACTAGTTGCCCCTGATTTAAAAAATCGTACACGCAAACCGATTCATCATTAACTAAGTTAATAAATCTCGCTTCGATTTCATCACGGTTGTTTATTGCCAGCCGAAATTCCTCTCCGGCAGCTAAGCTTTTTTCATGCATATCGAAATGCTTACCGCTAATTGTCGCCTCGCCTTCATACATATAAATAACAATCTCATCCGCCTCTTTGGGGGTTTCGTGGCGTCTTTCGTATAATGTGCCTTTCTTGATGAAATTACCAATCAACGCGATATCTTTTACAGGTTTGCCTTTTTTGAATGGAATTGCTTTGGCGATGGCTTTGCTCTTAGTTTTGTTTGTGCCCTTTATGACAAAGGATTTGCCCGGTGCCACTTTTACCCGGATAATATCACCAACTGACATATCCTGCTCGAAGGGCGGTTTCACAACCGGCGCAGATGATATATTTTTTGCCCAGTTCGGCGTCTCAATTGGCAATTTTTCGGGACTATCTATTAATTGGTATTCAGGCAAAACTTCAAGTAAAGAACTGTGAATTATGCTTTGTTTGATATCTTTCAACTCAATGGTTTTATCATTTGAGGTATGAATAATTATCTTAATCGGGAAAGTAATATCGGGAGATACCCATTGGGTGATAAGCTTCTGTCCCATTTGCTTAATAATATATTTATCACATCTCATTTCATCAAGTTCTGCTCTGCCTATAAAAATGACTTTAGCTGAGGCAGCTATATTCCTGACATATTGAAATGGGTCTTTTTTCAAACAAAACGGGTCATTGATATTATACTCCATATATTTTCTTTCCGCAGGCAGTAATATCTTTGTTATAGCAGCTTCTGTATCTACGATAACTATTATTTCCTTGTCATCATCTGTTAATTCCAGGCGGTATTTTGCATTGCTAACAAAAATTTTGCCTGTCTGGGTATTATTCCCCTCGCTGATAACCAGATCTGCTGAAAACTGCCCCGCCTTAACCGGCACACAATAAGTAAATATTATGGCCAGAACAATCACCATAATACCCCATTGCAATGATATCCTCTTTGGCATCCGCTTCTCCTTTACTTGCTTAGCTTTAAAATGAACTATTAAAATACTTTACTTCCCTAAATGTTTTAAGTTTCCGAATAAATTTATCACACTTTATTCACAACCGACAAAGATATAAAAAAGTTGTCATAACAGCTACATAAAATTAAAATTAATATTCATAGCCGCAAACATTTATTTATATCTTAACAACATTACCTCCAAAGCCACCCCGTATGTCATAACGTATGATATATATGGCGATTACACGTCATGCAAAAAAAGCTTAAAAAATATCTTGACTTGCAGTTAGTTAATTCGTATTATGTTCGGCATGACGAACTTATGGTTAAAAAAACTTGATTTACTGCCAAATCCGGTTTTGAGCGAAAGCCTTGAAGACTATCTTGAGACAATCTATCATATTACCTCAGAAAAAAAGGTTGCCAGAGTTAAACAGATATCCGAGCGGCTAAATGTAAATAAATCCTCAGTAAGCGGAGCGCTTCATATATTATCCGGCAGAGGATTAATCAATCATGCTCCATATCAAGTTATAACCTTAACTGCAAAAGGTGTAATTATTGCCAAGGATATTATTAGCCGTCACCAAACGATAAGAAGATTTTTCATAGAAGTTTTGGCGGTTGATTTAAAACTTGCTGATGAAACCGCCTGCAAAATGGAACATATTATGCCGCGGGAAATCCTGGAAAAATTTGCCAAATTCATAGAATTCTCTGAACACTGTGCCGGTGAAGGATTTGAATGGGCAGAGGGATTTGGATTTCGCTGTAATAAACAGGGGAAAACAGATCAATAAAATGGCTATTGTTAACTTTAGCATAGCATCCTCCTTGAATAATGGTATGGTTTATGGAAATTGTCTGCCGTGCCATATCTACTTTGATGATGGGCGGTGTTGTTCCGCCCGTCATCTGCTTATTAACTTCGAGATATAGAACAGATTATAAACAAGAAATATAGAATATCAACAATGAGAAAGTTCAATTCACATGAAAACCTATTGAGGTTATTATCAGTTATTATTCTACTTTCCCTGATAGGTTTTATTATAGCGACTCTTATATCTCTTCATATTCACATATTGCCGGATGGCAGAGCGATTGTTCATAGTCATCCCTCAGGGAATGAGCATTCGGAAAATTCTCAGAACAAACAACATTCGCATACTAACAGCGACTATCTATTCATAAACCATTACACTTCTCTGCTGAATAATGCAATCATTATCGTTTTTATTTTTTTATTCTTCTATGCAATAGTCAAATCATTTTCTGACGAAAGAAAGCTTGCTCTTATCAATAATATTTATAACCGGCACCGGCTGAGGGCTCCTCCTAATTTCCTTATCTGACAAATCTAAAATTATTATAAAATCAAATAGATTGCTTTATTGTTAATTTAAAATAACAATAAAGCGTTAACACAACCTGTAATTTACACTGAATGTTGAGGAGATAATTATGAAAAGAAATAAGGAATTTTTACTATTATTATCGATATTTTTTATAGCGTTTTCAACAAATGCAATATACGCCGGCGAGATTGAAATGCCGAAATTTCACGTTGAGGTTGCAGTTCAATCATTGATATTTTCAGGCGATGATATCGTTGATGACAGTACCGGCATGTCAATTTACACGGTTCCCTCTAATAGATTTGAGATTCGCCATGCCGGTTTTGAGATAGATGGTGAGATTAGCGATTATGCTGAATACTGTATGGAAATCAGCGTATCTACCTGCGGGGCATCATCGGGAGCTGTTTCGGTATCGGAGGCTTCTTTATTTTATAAACCCCTCAAATTCCTCAAGGCGGGAATCATGAAAGGTCATTCAATGCGCGGTTTTGAGTTATATAAAGAATGTACGGATGTCTTAACCGCCGAGAAGCCGCGTTTTGCCACTATATTCTCTCAATGTCATCCAACCGGCGCAGTTATTGAGGCTGATTACGATATCGATGAGAGGATGGGGATTCACGCTCAAGCAGGTTACTTTAACGGATTGAGCAACTCTATTGATGACGAACATGATATCAATATGGGATTGCAATTCCGAACGCCTGTAGAGGGTTTGGCTATCGGCGGTTTTTATACCGACTGGCAATGGAAAGTTTTTGATTATGCGGAAATGAAAAATATCCCTTATGACGGTTCTCGAATGGCTTTTGGTGCTTTGTATGAAAATTACAATGCTCATATAAGCGGCGAATATTATTTGGGTACTGGGTTTAATGATCCCAATCCGATTCGCGCCGCCTATATGATTTCCGGCGATACTCTGCAGAGCGAAGACCTTGAAATGAACGCTTTCTATGTTGAGGGCGGCTATACTCTAAACACTGGGCAGGTTATGATGCCTTTCATGCAGCCTTATCTAAGGTATCAATCATGGAACAAAGCCGCCAACGCAGACGGTGATAATACACTATCTTACTTAACTGCCGGTATTACTTTGGGGCTTGGCTCATCTGAAACCACATTAAGAATCGACTATGAAATGCCTTTAGCAGACACTGGCATTCTTGGATATGATGAAGCGAATAAGTTGATTGTTAGGATGCAGGGCGGTCTTTTCTAAGCCTTGCTTTAAATAGATGATTTTTAATACTGCTAATGTAGTTAGCAAATTATTAAGGAGAAAAAATGATTACGAGAAAAATAATTCATGTCATTTTGGCGATATCGTTTTGCTGTTTTGCGGCGGCTTATGCTGATGATATAGCGCCGATCGCTGATATGTACACCGATCCCGATCATGCCGATCCGCATCCGACTGAGCAGTTATGGGCAGCTAATTATTCTCCGCAGGGACACTATGAGCGAATTATGATGAAGTTTGACCTTGATGATTACATGGGTCGGGAAATCGAAAGCGCCATATTAAATCTTTATCGATTTTTCGGATGTCCCTCAGGGGGAATTACAAGCGTAGATTTCTATCATATTACTGTGGATTGGAACGAGGATACCTGGCCGGCTAATGTTCATATTCAGCATGATAATAATATCTGGGCGCATCATAATTTCTCTGTCAATGACTGGCATCAAATTGATATTACTGATATGGTTCAGCAATGGTTAGACGGCTATATGGAAAATTACGGCTTTGTTATGCAGGCTCAATCGGGCAGCAAGTTCAGCAAGTTCTATTCGCGGGAAAGCTCACAAAGTTATCGTCCCCATCTTGCTATAACCGGCATAAGTGGGATTAACGAGCAAGTCGATGTTCCTGACAACTTTACGATAAATGCTTATCCGAACCCATTTAATAATTCGACCACAATCAGCTATAATCTGATTAAATCATCAGATGTTGCCGTAGAAATATATAATATCCTTGGCCATAAGGTTAAAACACTTGTAAACACAGTTCAACATGCTGGCAATTATCAAGTTGCATGGAATGCGGCTGATCTGTCATCAGGGGTATATTTTTATACGATAAAGGTTGGTGAAATTGCGCAGACTAAGAAACTGGTGTTATTAAAGTAACTGCCAATATCGCAATCAGCTAAAAGGGCAGGGCGCGAAGTCTGCGGCTTGCCCTTTGGTATTAACCGGTGCTTTCAGCCAATACACACATTTGTATGGGCTAAATAAATTCAAATTTCACTTGTGAATTTCAAGTGGCTGGTATATGTCCTCGTGCACCAGCTTTCAATATTTTTACAAAATATTAAAACATTTCAAATTTTACTTGTGAATTATCAAGATATTTAACTAAATATTTAAATTGACATGAATGGTATTTTAATAGATAATATCGGCGTAGAATACTTAAATTGATTTGGAGCTGACTGCGCTAAAAGGCGGCTGCAGCAAAGATATAAAGTGGAGGAAATATGAGATTTAAAACAAACAAAGCAAAACTGAATACGGCTGTGTCTCGTCTTCAAAGCATAGTGCCGCCGAAATCGACAATCCCTATTCTGTCCAACATATTATTTGATCTTCAGGGCGATAAACTGGAGTTGAAAGCAACAGACCTTGATGTGTCAATGACCTCCACAATAGATGTTGAGGTTTTAGATAAAGGCAGCATCACAGTTCCGGCGAAAGTGTTTTCAGAGATAGTAAAGGAGCTTCCCGATTACGAGTTGGAGATTATCGCCTCGGAAAACAGGATGGAAATAAAATGCGGGTCGGGCACTTATAAACTCTCAGGTTTCTCGGCGGAAGATTTCCCGAAACTTCCCGATATACATCCCGGCCGTCAAATTAAGATAAAGGCGCAATCTTTTTATGAGATGATAAAAAAGGTATTGTTCGCTGTTTCAAAAGACGAAACCCGTCCGGCATTGAACGGCGTTTTATGGCATACCTCTGAGAATGGCTTAAATCTTGTCGCTACGGATGGCCACCGGTTGGCGAAAATTACTCGAACCGATATTAAAATTACCGGCTACAAGGAAGATATTGTCATTCCGCCGAAGATTCTCGATAATCTTATTAAGCTAACCAGCGACGATACCGGCGAAATCGGCGTTATCCTAAATGAAAACTCGATTGTCTTTATGCTTGAGGACGCTGTTATTACATCAAGGCTGCTTGAGGGACCCTATCCTAATTATGAACAGGTAGTGCCAAAAGATAACGACAAAATTATGTTAGTAGAAAAGGAACTTTTGCAGGCGGCGGTTAGAAGAGTATCGATTCTTTCAAATTCGCTAACCCGCCAGGTGAAATTTGCCATTGCTAATGATAACCTCGAGCTTTCGGCAACTAATTTCGATTTTGGAGGCGAGGCTAAAGAATCGCTTAAAGTGTCTTATAGTGAAGAGGAGTTGGATATAGGATATAACGCAAATTATATTCTTGATGTTCTCAAGCAGATTGACGGCGACGAGGTGCAGTTCGAGCTTAGCAATTCCACTACTGCCACTGTTATAAAACCTCAAACATCATCCGAGAACGAAACCAACCTGTTTTTGATAATGCCGCTGAGATTGATGGAGTAGAGG
>JAGGSN010000155.1 GCA_021159005.1 Candidatus Zixiibacteriota bacterium
ACCTCCTGCCTGCCGGCGCCCGCCTGTCTGCGGACACGGGGCACGGTATTTTTATTAGCCGCCATTGGTTTAGCAAATAGTTTTATGGATGCCCGTTTTCGGGCTTGTTGAAAAAGTTATTGCAAAAGGTGAAATGTCGATGTTTGCCGGAGTTGCTCAACGTCTTGCTGCTTCTTGAATTGTAAATCAAGCAAGTTTCACTTGTTGAATGTTATTTAAAGAACTCTATAAAAAGGCCGGACAGTCGTGAATTATAAATTAAAAAATTGCGGATTGCAGCACATCACTTAATATTATTATCGCTACCCCCCTATCTCATCTCGAACAACTGCAATAGCTTTCTCGAAACCAAACAGCACCGCCTTTGATATTAGCTCATGCCCGATGAAGAAATCCTCAATCTGCTCGACCCGCGCCAGCTTGTCAATATCTGCCAGAGTAAGCGGACCGGCTGCAATTACTCCCATCGACAGCCGTTCGGCTAAAGCGGCGGCTTTAGATATATTATTCAGTATATCAACTCTTATAGAAAGGCTTTTCTCCTCACAGAATGATGTCGTATCTATGGCTATATAATCTGCTTTTCTTTTAGCGGCTGTTTTTACATAAGCAATCTCAGGTAAAACTTTTACGGCAGTAACAATGTTAGCAATCTGAAGCCGAGTGATATAATTATCATCATTATCTATATAATCATTTAATACAGCCATGTTTGGGCTAAGCTCTATCGTTTTTTCGACTGCTTTTTCATGCGCCGGCATTATCAACGCCAAAGGAATCCCAAGCACATCCTTTACGCTTTTCACGGTACGTTCATAACGGGGCGTGATATCGCTAACATCCATCTGCAAAGCGACACCACCAGCGCCGGCCAGTTCGCATAAAGCAGCGGCCTTAGCGGGATTTGGTTCGCCGGTATTGCCGTATTGGGCAAGATTAATAACCTCATCAAGTATAACTGTAATTCGCGCCATATCTATATTCCTCCTACGATAGATATATCCTATAAGAAAAATAGTTGTCAAGGATTAAACCGAGATTTTATAATAGAATTTGCAGCCATGCCCGCCGGCAGGCAGGTTGGAATTTTATAATGGCAGTGATTATCATATAAGACATTGCTATGAATAGATATCATTACGCATTTGGAGGAAAACCTCCCGGAAAAGTGAAGTATTTAATAGCTGTCTTATTATTACAACCGTCAACGCAGCCCGGCAGCATGGTAAATCTACGGTTCGCAATTCGGCCATCCGGAGGGCGCGCTGGTCGGTAGTTCGGATGTGTTATGCCAAATCGGTTCATAGGTAGAGCAATATTGTATTATGCCTGAGCCTCTAAAATAGGCAACCAATCTGATTACATCACTGCCCATAACTAAACAATCGCCGTTCACATCTGCTGAGGCGTAAAAGCCGTCAAGCAGGCAAGGATTGCTTGTGCCTTTGAAATAATTCACTAAGAACGTTACATCCCCGCCAATAACCATTGGCGGCCAGAGTCCATTATACATGTTGGCATCGCCGGGGAGATATTCATAGCCGGATATATTGACATAAGTACTGCATTCGGGAACCCACCATGGATCCTGTATTTCCTGATTTAGTGCGCAGTCTACTGCTCTTGCCTGGAAATAGTAAGTTCTGCCGCTGACAGCTCCTGTAAATTCGGCCGATAGGGAATCAACTCCTGTTAACCAGTAAACCAACGATCCGGCACCAGTATCAGCTAAAATATTATATGTACAGATACCGCTTGAGGGCACAGAGTCTTGGCCTACTGTCCAAGTTACTGCAAACGATGATGAAGTTGCCGTATCAGGCGAAGAAGCTACGCTTCCCCACGGCTTTTTTCTGTCCATCATGAGGCTTCGGTTCTCTGTCCAACCTGACCAGCCGGAACTATTGCCAGCCCTGACGCGCCAATAATACCAGCCATCCGGATTGTAATGGAATGAATAATCTAAGCAGCTATAGGCAAGCGTGCTGTCCTCATAAATAAGCGTGCTGAATGTTGGTTCATCATCAATTTGAATATGATATTCAGAGGTGCATAATTCGTTGCTCCAATCAAACCAAACACTCTGGTAGCCGGTAAGGAAACCATTAAGAGGTATATTTAAAGTCGGGGAATTAGGCGCCGCAGTAGCGCCCACATCCATATCGGCCATCATAACGTACTGCCAGTTAGTAATATCGGTGATAGCTACTGAAGTATTTCCGCCATAATAATCCTGAGATGATGGAAAGCTTGTATTATTAAAAGTATTAAAATTCTCGAAGAGAAGGGCCAACATAATAGGTCTGACCATAAATTAAACTGTCAAAATCTTGTCCGCTAACTATTCCCGGTTGGCCGCCGAAATCAACTAAAATAGCTAATGTATTCCAATTGGCTTTTTTGGTGCCCGGAGTAAATAGCGGTTCAAATGAAGGTTGATTAATGCCCATCCTTTGAGCATAACCCGGTTCGGCAAGATAAAGTGGTTTGGCAGCCTCGCCGCTTTTTATTTTTTGCAAAGCCTCCGGATGAGGCGGCATCGCCCAACCGACAGTTATAAAAATAACTGCTAACATAATGGTCATTAAAAAGCGCAGCATACTTTCCTCCTAATTAAATAATTCAACCATTAAATAAGCTACTCTAAAATTATATTTTCAAATTAAGCGCTAAAACTATTTGCGAAAATGCTTACCTTCAATAAATACATTATTATAATCATGTCAAGTAAAATGTTAATAGTGTTATGTTTACAGGATTCGGAAAAAAATTGTAATTTCAATACTTTAGTTTAAATAAATCATTATGAAGCGGGATTTATCGATTTCCCGTACACTAAATATATCGATTTGCGTTTCGCAGCGAACCATCAGAACGATAACAGAATATAAAGAATGCTGCAATTAATACTCACAATTAAAGAGTCTGCGAATTTGACGAATGCATATCATGCTTTACACTTCAACAAGAAATAAGATTAATCGTCCCAAATATAATGGATACATGTATCTCATATTTCTAATGCATTGAAAGTAAATGTCTTATATAATGAAATATTTATTCTAAACGCTTGCAATTTTGAGAAATATTTGATATATTTTATATATTGACGGTCAGTATGTTATTACCGTTGAGCAGGATTATATGAGTAATGAAAATGTAATCAGAATAGGAGACCTTCTAAAGAAAACGCTCGAGTCAGCTGGCATCGCCGACAAAGTCGATCGGCAAATGGCAGTTGCATTCTGGACTGAAATTGTCGGGCCTCAACTGGCTCAAAAAACGACAGCTTTGAAAGTTGAAAAAGATGTTTTAAAAGTCAGGGCAGTTTCATCACCTTGGCGAAATGAGCTTATTTTTTTTAAAAAGGTAATCCTGAAAAAAATCGCCGAGAGGATTGGCGAGGGTAAAATTAATGACATCTATTTCTATTAGAATTGCGAGGGACAAGTGAATAAGGATAAAACTATGCAGGACATCCCTGAAAAAAACAGCGTTTTAATACCGGCTAATATGGAAGCATCTTACACTGCTAAAACAATCCAGGTCTTAAAAGGGCTCGAGGCTGTTCGCAGACGCCCGGCTATGTATATCGGCGATGTTGGCACAAGAGGGCTTCATCATTTGGTATATGAGGTTGTTGATAACTCTGTCGATGAAGCGATGGCTGGCTATTGCGATTTAATAACTGTAACCTTAAACAAAGGCGATTCTGTTACAGTACAAGACAATGGGCGAGGTATTCCGGTTGATATTCATCCCACTCAGAAGAAACCAGCGCTTGAAGTTGTAATGACAATGCTTCATGCCGGCGGCAAATTCGACCATCAAACATACAAAGTCTCCGGCGGTCTTCATGGCGTTGGTGTATCGGTTGTCAATGCTCTCTCATCTAAATGCGAGGTTGAAATCTCAAGGGATGGCGATGTTTATTATCAGAAATATAAAGAAGGCACTCCGGCAACAACGGTTGACAAAATTGGCAAACGTAAACAAACCGGCACCAAAACTACTTTCATACCCGATTTAAAGATTTTTAACAAAATCGAATTCAAATTCGATACACTCGCTTCACGGTTCCGTGAATTGGCATTTCTAAATGCCGGCTTGAAAATTATCCTTAATGATGAGCGCGGTGATGAGTTCAAGACCAAGGAGTTTTTTCAGAAAGGCGGAATTGCTGAATTTGTACAGCATATTAATTGTAATAAAAATGTTATATTCAATCGACCAATATATTTCCATAAGGAACGCGATTCAGTTGATGCTGAGGTAGCAATTCAATACACCGACGGCTACTCGGAAAATATCTTTTCCTATGTGAATAACATTAATACTATCGAGGGCGGTTTTCACCTTATCGGTTTTAAAACAGCTCTTACCCGAACATTAAATAATTATGCCGTTAAGAACAAACTGTTTAAAAATGGCGATTCGCTGCTTATCGGCGAGGATACACGTGAAGGATTAACGGCTGTATTGTCAGTTAAGGTGGTCGATCCTCAGTTTGAAGGACAAACAAAAACCAAGCTTGGCAATTCCGAGGTAAAGGGAATCATAGAATCGTTAGTGGGCGAAAATTTGGGCATATTCCTCGAGGAAAATCCATCCGTTGGCAAGAAAATTATCGAGAAATGCAAATCCGCCTCCCATTCAAGAGAGGCTGCCCGTAAAGCCCGCGAACTCGTACGCCGTAAAAGCGCGCTCGAATCAAGCGCTTTGCCGGGCAAGCTGGCGGATTGTTCTCTAACGGACCCGTCATTGTGCGAGATTTACATAGTCGAGGGTGATTCTGCGGGCGGTTCCGCCAAGCAGGGACGCGACCGCAAGTTTCAGGCTATCTTGCCGCTTAAGGGGAAAATCCTGAATGTCGAAAAAGCCCGCATTGATAAGATTCTCTCCAATGATGAGATAAGGGCAATGATTACCGCTTTGGGTACCGGTATCGGCGATGAATTCAACACTGATAAGGCTCGCTACCATAAGATTATAATCATGACTGATGCCGATATTGACGGTTCGCATATTCGGACATTGATACTCACTTTCTTCTATAGGTATATGAAGCCATTGCTCGAAGCGGGGCATGTATATATTGCTCAGCCGCCGCTATACCGCCTTAAGAAAGGCAAACAGGAATTTTATGCTTACGATGACGAGGAGCGCGATCGCATCACCGAACGTTTTGGCGGCAGCGGTGTATCGCTTCAACGCTACAAAGGTCTTGGCGAAATGAATCCCGAACAGCTCTGGAAAACCACGATGAATCCCGAAACCAGAACCCTGCTTCAGGTTAATTTGGAAAACGCCGCTGAGGCTGATATTATATTCACCACGTTGATGGGCGACCAAGTAGCTCCGCGCCGCAAGTTCATAGAAGAGCATGCGAAGTATGTGCGTAATTTGGATGTGTGATTTTAGCTTTTAATCATGAATTAGTGATTTGAAAAATCGAGGAATCTTAACCCATGCCGCCAATTTACCAAATAGGCCCGGATGATGATGTTGACGAGCTGGAACTTGAACTCGAATACCAGCGCTCGCTGACTGTCGACCAGCGGTATAAGATGATGATTAATGCCAGTCGAACCGTATTAAGGATATTGATAGACAATGGGTATAAAAAACCTTTTGAAATCATTCAACGATCATGATGCCTTATATAAATATAAAATTAAATTGCTTGATTCTCTATAAGCATTTAGAAGGAGGTTTGCCATGAAGACATTCATTTTAATGACCAAGCTTTCGCCTGAGGTATCGCAGCAAATGAAAAATCGGGCGAAATTGGGACGCTCTTGGCTTGAGCAAGTCAGGGAGAAATGCCCGGATGTAAAATTTATCGCTCATTATGCGCTCTTAGGCCCGCATGATTTCATGGATATCTATGAAGCGCCGGATGATGAGACAGCCGCCAAGGTTTCAATGATAAGCATGGCTAATGGAGCATTCAGCGCCGAAAGCTGGTCGACAATTCAGTATAAAAGATTCGTGGAACTATCTGAAGAGATTTAAATAGCAATCGGATAATAGAGAGATAATATATCGGGAAATTATTACTATATTAATCCGGGGCGCTTGATATAACCGAAAAAAGGATATAATAGTATGGAACATAAAATTATACCGGCAACCTGGAAAAGCAAAGAATCGTTGTTTGGAATAATCAAAGAGCACGAAAAGCAGCAATGGAGCTTGCCGCAAATGGAGAAGTATTCGGCGGCGATATACTTATCCTTGTCAAGGATGGCAATTCTTATACGCATGAAATGATACCGATTATGTTTAAGACGAAAGATAAATTAAATGAAGTAATAGCTGAAAAAATCGGCGAGGGTTGGCAGGTCGCCTCGATTGGCGAATGTTTCGGCAGCGCTGTTATGATTGTTAAAAAACAAATGCCGTAAATGCTTCTAATAAATGCACTTAATTGTTTGCAAAAAATGCTGTGTTTTGCTTGTTGAGTAAATACAAGCATTATTATAATTCCTGAAATTTTTAAGGAATCCGGATGCTGTTGTATTAATAAGGGCTAATGAACTTCAACTTTTCAGTTATTATTAATATTGATTAAAATATTATCCTAAGTTACCGAAAATAATATTAGATTGACAATACTTATTAAATAAATAATGAGGAGCAATTATGCCTTCTAATCCCTTAACCGGTAAATATTATAATTTTCTCTCGAAATTTTATAAAAATATTAGCAGCAATCAAATCAAATGGACCAAAGGCAAAAACGCTAATTATTATTCTGCCGATATTAATCATAAATTTACTATCCGGATCAGCAAAATGGTAGCCAATATTGCAGCAAATTACTTTTTTAAAATGTTCGATGATAATGGAGTAAAGATTTTCGAGATAAACTCAGAGACCAACGGCCAGGATACTATTGAAGTCGGTGAAAAGGAATTGAAGGTTCATGATATGCTCGAGGAGATTTATCAGTGGTCGCAAGCCTTTTCTCAGGATACCATAGAAAAAATCGATATTGCTGCTAAGATGTTGGATTCGCTTGGCAAGAGTGTTTTTTAATTTGCGTATACAATAAGTTGTTAAATATATTATTGCTTTCCTAAAAAAGATGTTCGCTTCAACAAAGTATATTTGTGTGCATTACCTATGAAACTTGCGTCCTTCTGACGCCTGCTGTTTTAATATTTCATGATACTACTGTCCGGCCTTTTATCCGCCTTAGGCGGATGGTATAGTGATGTCATTCCCACACTGCCCGCGTCATTCCCAACTTGATTGGGAATCCAGAGATTGGTCATGCCGATACCTCCTGCCGGCCGGCGCCCGCCTGTCTGCGGACACGGGGCATGGTATTTTTTGTTATCCACCATTGGTTTAACAAACAGCTTTCTGGACTCCCGTTTTCGGGCTTGTTGAAAAAGGCCGAACAGTAGTGATTATCATATCCTTATAAAATCGTATAATAGTTGACACACTCAATTCCAATCTGACACACATCATAATCACAACAATTCAAGCTAAGTCTTGCTGTATAACCTCTTATGCTTATGGCATGGTATTTGTATTAATACTATATGTAAACAACAGCAAACCCTAACATAGGAGGAAAGATGAACAAGCAAAGGAAATTACTTCAGCAAAGTCAGCTTATGGCGATAATCATCATTTCGCTAATATCCGCTGTAATCATTGTCGGGTTTTCAATTAAGAAAAAACCCAGAGTTGCAACAATGGATGCGGCAGCTGATGAGGTATTAACCGCAGACACATTGGTTGAGGAACTATTAACTCAGCCGGTCGAGAAGCTCTGCCCTGAAATCGAGGCGGTTTACCATCAGCCGGGAAGGCTTGATATTCTAACTGGCGAAAGGCTGTATACAGTCTTAAAAGACAGCATCGGTTGGGGCAAGCCGAAACCGATTGAATATGATGACCGGATTATGCAGTTGAACCAAGTGCTTCATGAACATAACCGGATATTAATCGGCGGCGATAAATTGCTTATTGTCGGCGATGATTACTGCGAAATTTACAGCGAGCATGATATCGGCGCGCCGGTTAATGTCATACTTAAATTCGGCGAGGGCTATCTGATTGGCGCCAATAACGGCATCCACTATTTCAATGAGGAGGGTGTTGATACGCTGCTGAAAGCTGAGGCGCTGACTACCGCCTTGGCCGAGGATGTCGGCGGCTTGTGGATGGGAACGTTCGGCGATGGCTTATGGCGTTATGACGGCGAAAGATGGCAAAGACGGTACCTTCACCGCGACAACACGCTATTCGATTTTGTCAATGCGCTGTCCTACAACTACCCTTACCTTTGGGTCGGGACGCCCTCCGGCATATTCCGTTTCAATGGCGGAAGCTGGAACCAGTTGTTCGTTAGCGACTCCAGCGAGGTTTATGAGGTCAATTGTTTCCTGCCGATGTTTCTGAGGACTTATATCGGCACCGAGCAAGGGCTGTTTGTTTTCGCCAATGATTCATTGAATGCCGTACCGGAGTTTGAATCGGAACAGGTAATCGGGCTTTTCAAGGAGGGGAAAGATATCCTGATAGCCACCCGCGATAATGGAATCTTTAAACTTAAAGGAAAGGAGGCAATCCTGCGACCGGAACAACTAACTGTTACCCATTGGGAACTGGCTGATATTAAATAAAACCGGATGGCTGCTTTTACGATGCCGCTCCTGCAAAGGGGCGGCTTTTTTTGTTGGCCACAAAGGGGCAGACGAGTCCGCCTGTGGCGGATTCCGCCCACCAACGCAGCTTGCATTTTCGCGTAGGGGCGTATTGCATACGCCCTTTATCGGTCAACAATGCAGGTACATAGGGCTATACACCAACCATATAAAGGGGTAAATAAAATAGGCAGGAGTCGGGGACTCCTGCCCTACTTTACTGTTTGCCAGAGGCTTTAGGACGCTTTGCCGGGTGCCCCACTCCTGCCCAAAGCGGGAGTGGGTTGCCTCATTATCAACCTTTAGATTTTAGAAATAATCGAAAGCCAACCACATAATATAAAAGTGTTCCCTACTTCTCAACAATCTTCTCAACCGTCCATTTATCATTTATCCATAAGCCGATTACCTTGCTGTCGGGCTTGATGCTCTTGATTTTGTCTACAGAGATTCTCCGAAATATTCTGGCTTTATACCAAATAAAGTTCATAGTTTGCAACCTGCAACCAATTTGCCTACAATATATTGTGAAAAAGTGTTAGCTGTTTGTTCGGTGTTACATATCCTAACGGTTGACAAGGTCGATTATTTGATAACATATTGAGGATTAGCTAAATAACTCAAATAAATGTGTTAAAATTCATCACATTTTTAGATTTTAATGAATTAATTTAATTTGAACTGTTAATTAGCTTGCTTATGTATAGGCAGTTAACTCAATGCAGGGGATTTAAGTAATCGCGGTATAGATATTGCATTAAAGTTAGCAGGTGAATTATTAACAAAATCAATCTTGAAAGGGAGCGTAAATATGCGTAAACTAACAATTTTTACCGCATTGGCAGCTTTTTTAATGACCAGTTTATTATCTGCCGGTCAAATCACGAAAACATACGAATTTGACGAACCTCTGATTAGTCAAGTTGGCGAATATCAGCAAGTTATCATGCTTGACTGTCAAAATATCGCTAATCCGGGCGAACCAGACCTGCCCCGAAAAGGCGTTTCATTGCTTCTGCCGCCAGGCGAGGAGGCAGTTAGTATTTCGTTTATGTATGGTGATAAACTGAAACTTGAGGGCAATTTTTTCATCAATCCATTTCAGCGGGGATATCCTATCGGTTATAACGGAGAAAAAGAGGTTACTCAGCCCGAACCGTCAATCTACAATTCCAATGATAAATATCCCGAAAATACTTACGGAAGCTTGTCAACACATTTTATGCGCGGGCACGGGAAAGCTTATGCTGATATATGCCCCTTTGAATACTATCCCGAAAGCGGCGAATTATATTATTTTACTAATATCAAGGTTATTATTGAAACTGCCGGAACAGATAAAGCTCAGACTGCCTACTCAAAATTTCTCCGAACCGATAAATCAACGAATAATCGTTTAAGGGAAACAATCGATAATTCCGAACTGATAACCAGACTTTATGGCGAAACAATAACCGATACGAAAGACGGCGAATATGATTATCTGATTATCACCGATGATCAATTCTATGATGCTGTCTTAGCCTTAGCGAATTATAAAAACCATTGCGGCATGTTAACCGAGATAATCCTTATTGACAGCATCGAAGCAGAGTACAGCGGCAGCGATACCCAAGAGAAAATGCGAAATTGCATTATCGACCAGTATGAAGCTGCTTATATAGAATATGTGCTGTTGGCTGGCGATAATGAAATATTACCTCATCGGGGTTTATTCGATGATGCCGGCGGCTATGAAAATGAATATGATATTCCGGCTGATATTTATTTCAGTAATTTAGACGGCAACTGGAATACCGATGGCGACAGCCAATGGGGCGAGCCGGGCGAGGATGATCTTGACGGGGAAGTTTATATCGGCAGATTGGCTATTGATTCCGAGACAGAGATAACTAATTTTGTCAATAAATCCATCATATACCAAAGCCAACCATGCATAAGCAGTATCGAGCATGCTTTAATGACAGGCGAGGACTTGGGCTGGGAAGTATGGGGGAAAGACTACAAAGAAGAGATAAGATTAGGTTCGCACAATTGGGGCTATACTACGGCCGGGATACCTGCCAACATCGATGTTCAGACATTATATGATTATGATGACACTTGGAGCGGGATTGGTGATCTTGTACCGAGCTTAAATAACGGGCTTAACTTAGTTAATCATCTCGGACATGCTAATAATACATATATGATGAAGCTGTATAATATCGACATCAGCAACGGCAACTTCACCAACGACGGCATAGAGAACGGATTCTATATTATTTACTCACAAGGCTGTTATTGCGGCGCTTTTGATAATAGAGATCCATATGGAAGTTATGGAAACGACTGCATTTCAGAGAAATGGACAACTATTGAGCATGGACCGGTTGCTATTGTCTCGAACAGTCGCTACGGTTGGGGCAGTCTGAATAACACAAATGGCTCGTCCCAATATTATGACCGTCAGTTTTTCGATGCTATATTTGGCGAGGATATTACCAGAATCGGCGCTGCCCAAAATGACTCAAAAGTGGATAACAATTCATTTATAGGCTATGGTCAAAACCGCTGGTGCTATTATTGTAGTAATCTATTTGGCGAGCCAACTCTTGATATCTGGACGGCGCTGCCGGCTGTTATTGAAGCCAATCATGCTGGTGTTGTCCTAATAGGCCAGGAGGATTTTCAGATTAATGTCGCCGATATTGATGGAGACCCTATCGTTAATGCCCTCATCGGTCTTTCTTTCAACGATGTTTGCGTGGGCAGAGGCTATACCGATGAGTTTGGCGATGCTACAATTGAGTTTTTTGTTGATATTGACCAGGCTGGAGATATGGATATCATTATCACCGGACATAATCTTACACCTTATGAGGAAACCATCGAAGTTATCCCGCCTGAAGGACCATATATGACATTTGCATTATGCCTTATTGATGATGATGAAAACGGCAACGGCAATGGCTTGCTGGATTTTGGCGAAACAGTAGAGCTTCTGCTTTCTCTGGAAAATGTTGGTATCGAGACGGCGGAAAATGTTTATTCGATTATAAGTTGTGATGATTTCGAATATTTTGAAATTATTGACAATCAAGCTGATTTCGGAAATGTTGCCGCCGGAGAAATCGTCCAGAGCGATGATGTTTTTATGGTAAGCATTAGTTCTAATTGCCCCGACAACCATCAAGTCAGGTTCACAATCACTACTTATGCCGACAACTATCCCGATGAATGGACGCAAAGCTTCACGCTTATTAACCATTCGCCTGTTCTTGCCTGTGTTAGCATAGAGATTGACGATAGCAATGGCAACAATAACGGCGTTATAGATCCGGGTGAATCAATTGAACTGCAGCTAAATCTGCTTAACGAAGGATCATGTGAAATTGATCAATTCGATGTCCTTTTATTTACTAATGACACCTGTATAACCATTGACCAGAATAGCTCATCAGTCGATTCCATACCTGTTGGCGAAACATCCCAACTCGTTACGCCATTAGAGATAAGCGCCCCAATTAGCTGTCCCAACCCTTATATATTTGGTTTAACAATATCGCTTCTTGCCCCAAATGGCTATTTCTGCAGCTTCCCGCTGTCTTTGCAGGTTGGCGGGTTCACCGATGATATTGAAGCGGGTGAAGGCAATTGGACACATTATGCAAACACCAGCGGCTTCACAGATCAATGGCATAGGACTGACGCTCGCAATCATTCTCCAAACGGTTCCTATAGCTGGAAATGCGGCGGAAGCGGAACCGGCAATTACGATAATCTATTGGATGCCGCTTTAGTTACTCCGGAAGTAAGCATAGGCGAAAACTGCGTGTTAAGATACTGGCAGCGGATTAACTCTGAAACAAGCAACTCTTACCCTGGTTATGCTTATGATGCCGGTAAAGTAGAGCTATTCTTTGAAGGTGCTGATTCATGGGGAGCTATCGAGCCGGTTGACGGCTATCCATACCTTATAAGGACAGGCGGCAACCCGGGACCATTCCCAGCAGAAACAGCCTGTTTTGCCGGTTCCGAGAACTGGCATTTGGTAGAGTTTGACCTGTCTGAGTTTGCTAATCTGCCTATCCAAATTAAATTCAGATTTGGCAGCGATGGCTCTGTTGCCCGCGAGGGATGGTATATTGATGATGTCAGGATTACATCCGGCAGTATCTATGCCGCTCCATTAGAGTTAGAAGCTGGTATCAATGAGTATTATCAAATCTATCTAACCTGGCAAGCTCCGGAAGAAAGCAGCCCCATAGGCTATAACCTGTATCGGAGTAATGAATCCGGCAATTATGGTTCGACGCCAATTAACAGCGAACCGATAACCACTCTCTCATTCACTGACTTGGTTTTTAATACGGACAATTATTATGTCGCCACTGCGCTTTACGAGGATGGCATGGAAAGCCACTACTCAAATGAATCGTATGTTTTGGGTCAAACTTCTATCGATGATGAAAAGCAAATCGTGCCGGATAAGTTTGAGCTTCTCCAGAACTATCCAAATCCGTTTAACCCGTCAACAACTATCAAGTTCAATCTGGCGAAATCGTCTTATGTTGCTATCGATGTATATGACATCCTTGGCAGAAAAGTTGAAACGTTGGTTAGCAAGCAAATGCCTGCCGGTTTCCATCATGTTGTATGGAATGCGGGCAATATCTCATCGGGAATGTATTTCTACAGGATTGAAGCCGGTGATTTTGTAGCGACTAAAAAGATGGTTATGTTAAAATAGCAATTAATTTACTTTACTCAATAATTCTAACTGGTGGTGATGCCTCTGGCTGCTGTAAAATATATAGCAGCCGGAGGTTTTTATTTTGACTTAATAAACAATCTTTTAAAAGTGGACTTGTTGCGTATAACTCATCTTCTACAGTTCGATTTGTTAAGCAATTTACTATAAGCAGGTTACAAAGCGCAAAAAAGTGTAGTGCCTCACTTTTTCAGCTTATTACAACAAATTCAGACTGTCTGTTTAACGTTTTCCTGCCTGCCGGCGCCCGCCTGTCTGCGGACACGGGGCATGGTATTCTTGTTATCCACCTTTGAGTTAACGAAC
>JAGGSN010000156.1 GCA_021159005.1 Candidatus Zixiibacteriota bacterium
CTTTGTTTTATATGAAAATATCAACCTGATTTTCTGTTTCTAATGCAAAAACTGGAATGAATATGTAAACTATCAACATTTCCCAAAAACAGATAAGCTCTATCAAAATCAAGCGAACGGGTTAAAATCTTGGGCGCTTCCTCAAGCAATTTATTCTCATCTAAAATCTTAGTGAATTTGCTGGAAGCTTTGGTTAAGGCAGAGAGCTGGCGGTTGGCATATTCTAAGCTTACAGTTCGTTCATCAACCTTCTTTTCCAACTGTTGTAAATATTCTTTCAGTTTTCTCTCAAGCCTCAAGCTATCAGTAATATCGCGCGCAATCCAGTCCGATCTTATTATTCTGCCATTTTCGAAATAATGTCGACGGCTAATTTCAAAATTCCTTACCTCGCCCGACTTGGCAACCATTCTGAATTGAAGATTTTTAACTTTACCATTAGCAGTTTCTATTGATTAAATAAAAGATTTTCTAATCTTTTGTTGGTCATCGGGATGAATTATTGTAAATACCGAAATACCCAATAATTCGGATGGTTTGTAGCCCAGACAGGCTTCGACCGCATGATTAATATTTATAAACTCGCCCTTTAGATTCATCGAGTATAGAATATCAGGGATATTATTTGTGATGAGATTCAGTACCGATTCAGATGTTTTTAGTTTTTCTTCTAATTTTACTTTATCGATAGCCTGGTTTATAATGATTATTATTTCATTAATCTCTAAGGGTTTAAGGATAAAATGATCGGCGCTTTTTTAATTGCTTTTACCGCTTGGGATATTGTACCGTGCGCCGTTAGGATAACAAAAAGTATTTTTGAACCTTCCCGCCTTATTTCCTCTAAAATATCCAGTCCGTTCAAATCCGGCAGGTTTAAATCGCAGAGAACAGCATCATAAGTTCTTTGTTTTAAATATTTCAAGGCGGTTTTTCCGGAGACGGCAGCGGTTACGGTAAAGCCTTTTTGGCGCAATTGCCCGGCGAAATTCTTGCGCTGTTTGCTGTTGTCTTCTATGTATAATATTCTTATTTGTTTCATGATTTTCTATTTCTTTTTAACATACTATTTTATATTTATAACATTGGTAATAATATATCTAAGCAGGGAATCTTTCAAGATAATTTATTGCATAGTAATGATAACTAACGAATTGAATCTGGATTCTACAATGGTTTCCCAAACTTATCCCTTGCAAATCAACCCAAAGAAATATATATAAACATGTTATGGAAAAGCAATTCTGGGATGATTGTTATAAGCAGTTTATACATCACATGCAAGGCGGGACGCGTTATGCTAAAAATACAGTCATCGCCTATGGGTCGGATGTTCTTGGCTTTATCAAGTATCTGAAAATTAAAAAGAACACATCACCTGATATTTCCCAATTGCAGATACGCGGTTATTTAATATCGCTTCGCCGAGCAAACCTAAAAAGCAGCTCGATTGCCCGTAAGCTTGAGGCAGTCAAGATATTTCTGGATTATTTGGTTTCAAATAAAAAGCTCAAGCATAATCCGACTCGCCTTATTGAATCAATCAAAATAGATCCCTATCGCGCTGAATACCTGTCTGAGGAAGAGGCTCAGTTTTTGCTTGAGCAGGTTTTTGCCGGCGATGATTTTAAAACCAACCGCGACCGGGCGATGATTGAAATATATTACGGGTGCGGTCTAAGGCTTTCAGAACTGAGCAATCTGAATATATCTGATTTGAAATTCTCGAGTTTCCTGATTGAGGTCTTAGGCAAGGGCAGCAAGTATCGGCAAGTTCCAATAGGATTAAAAGCGATAAAATCAGTTCAAAAATATTTATTCAATAGGGAAAACTTATTAGCAGAGATAAACAATATTAACAATAAAGCTGTTTTTCTAAACACGCGCGGCAGACGGATAACCGCCAGAAGCGTTGCTCGAATCGTGAAAGTTCATCTTTGCCGATGTTCCGAAAAAAGCGGTCTTTCAACTCACAGTCTGCGGCATTCGTTCACGACTCATCTGCTTACTGCCGGGGCAAACTTGCGAGCGGTTCAGGAAATGTTGGGACACGCATCATTGAAAACAACTCAGAAATACAGCCATATAACTACCGGGAAATTAATCTCGATTTATAAGCGAGCGCATCCCCGGGCGGAGGTCGAATGAGAGGTACAACTGTAATTGGCATTATAAATAAAAAAGGCGCGGCGCTGGGCGCGGATGGTCAGATTTCTCTTGAAGACACAATCATGAAAGCCAGCGCTGTGAAAATACGCAAGCTGCATGATAGCAAAGTGCTTGCTGGTTTTGCCGGCGCCACTGCGGATGCCCTTACTTTATTCGAGAAATTCGAGGCTAAATTAGATGAGTTTTCCGGCAATTTAGCCAGAGCCTCAGTCGAACTGGCAAAAGAATGGCGTACCGATAAATATCTCCGCCGTCTCGAGGCATTACTGATAGTTGTGAGCAAGGAAAGCGGTTTTGTTATCAGCGGCAATGGCGATGTTATCGAACCGGATGACGGCATTCTGGCAATCGGTTCCGGCGGACCATATGCGCTGGCGGCTGCCCGGGCGCTTATACAAAATACGAAGTTGCCGCTGGAAAATATTGTGGAAAAGTCGTTGCATATAGCCGCCTCGATATGTATCTATACCAATGATAATATTAAAGTAGAAACACTTTAGGTTGAATTGGGATAGAATACTAAAAAAACGCTAAAAAAATTTAATTAAAATTGCAGGTCAAAACCTCTGTAGTTTTGACTTGTATTTTATCAAAGGAAAATATGGAAACAGAACTTACACCGAGAGAAATAGTCATTGAAC
>JAGGSN010000157.1 GCA_021159005.1 Candidatus Zixiibacteriota bacterium
GAAGAAGAAACCTGCGAAGAAGAAACCTGCGAAGAAGCCGCGTGCCAAAAGAGATAATGACATCACCATCGAGCTCCCCGAGCGCATCCGAAAGACGAAAACCCCTAATATGGTAAAAGTCCCGCTCATCAACGACCCCGTGCCGATAGAAGACGTTGTGCTTTCGTCGAAGGAAGAAGAGATCCTCAACCAGATAAAGAACCCATTGGCGGTCGGAACATCGGTCGAAAAAGTATACGATTCGATTGCTGTCGATATTGAGGAGATGGACGAAACGCGGATGCTGATAATATTCGCGTACCTTCCAGAAGCCAGCGCGACGAAGCTTCTTAACTACATCGAAAAACTTCGCAAAGCGGCAGCGCCAATCGCAGAGCGAATTGAAGAATTCACTGAAGAATTCGCTGAAGTCGCAAAGAAAATCCCGCGCAGTCAGATAAAAGAACTGGCAGACAGAGGGTGGGATGTGGTCACTTACGTATTTGCACCAATCGGTGTCGGAATCATCCTCAATAGACCCGCGATGATAATCAACGCTATGTTCGAGGAGTTCCTGATGCTTTTCGACGGTGTGGCATTTCCTGAGTTGACGGAGATCGTATGCAAGTTGTTTGTCGCTACACAAAGTGAAAAGCCCGAGAGAATCGTGAACTTGTCACAACAGTTTTTAACTACGTTTACAAAGTTAAAGGAGACTGATGCTGTGCGAAAGCCTCTGTATGAAGAATGTCAGAAGATCGTGGACAGAGAGCTGGGAGCAATCCCCGAAGCACTTGAGATCGCAAAGTATTTAGAGAAAGCATTGATTGACGAGGAGACATAAAATGATAACAGAGGACATACTACTCGATAAGATGATTGAAGCCGGCGCATGTGACGGTTTAGACAAGAAGAACTGCATAAAATCGATCAAGCTGGTATTCAAGTTTGGTGATGCTAAAATATCGCTGGTGAAGGCGATAATGGGACAAGATTTCAACAGGTTCGCCGACAACTATCGTGCCGCAATCGATAAAATCACATCGGACTCTGCACAGGTTACTGATTCGGATGATGAACCAGTCACTAAACCACCTGAAAATGGCGACGATTCGTTTTATGACGAAATCAGCTAAAAAAAGAATGTGAGATCCCACAAAATTGTGGGATCGATTGCTGTGCTCTACTTCGCGAGAGCTTCGTACCCAGCCTTCATGTTCGCGACCAGTGTCTCGAACGCCTTGTCGCATCCAGCTTCATTGATGCCGAGGAAGTTCGCGCATACCTTGTGTGAGTACTTTGCTTTTGCTGCTTCTGTGCTTGCCATGTTGTTATACCTCCGTTTGAATTACTTCGCGAGAGCTTCGTACCCAGCCTTCATGTTGGCGATGAGCGAATCGAACGCCCTGTTGCACCCCGTAACCCGGATGCCCAGAAAGTTCTTGCACACCTTGTGTGAGTACTTTGCTTTTGCCGCTGCTGTGCTTGCCATGTGTTTAGTCTCCCATGTCGTCGATTATCGTTCGAGAGGTTGTCGCTTGAGAGCCTCATACCCTCTGCGCATGTTTGCCAGCATGTCCGCAAACGCCCTGTCGCATCCCGCTGTCGATATGCCAAGGTAGTTCGCGCACACCTTGTGTGAGTATTTTGCCTTTGCGGCTGCGGTTGATGCCATATCTATCCCTCTCGTTCAAATGCACTCTCGCTACTTCGCGAGAGCTTCGTACCCAGCCTTCATGTTCGCGAGTAGCGTATCGAACGCCTTCTCGCATCCGTTTGCATTGATGCCGAGGAAGTTCACGCACACCTTGTGTGAGTACTTTGCTTTTGCTGCTTCTGTGCTTGCCATTGTGTATGTCTCCTGTTTACGGGTCTATATGCATACCACGTGTTTGATGCAGTCCCGTTTATTGAACAAACATAGCTCTGATACCCGGAGTATAAATACCTGTGTCTAACAATGTTATACATTTTTTGATAGTTTGCGCTCGGAAGTCTTAAATACAGATCGCCGGTATATGTACTACCATGACCGAAGATTCTGTGCAGGATAGATCGAACGCTGATACTTGCTGGGCTGCTATGAAAGCGGTGCAGGAAAACCTTCGCCGTTCTTGTGGTATGGGCACTACCATCAAGCTTGGTCCAGTGACAATCGATGTCCCTGAAACCATAATACACATCATCAATGAAACGGAATCAGTATCGAATATACGCGATAAACAGATCGATGCGATTATTGATACAAACTGGTGCAAGGAAACCGCCGAAGCGATGTATTCATCGATGTCTGTTTTCGAGCACGACTCTCCGTCATATTTCCTTGGTCTTGCGAACGTCGAGTGGACGATTGCTGAGGCAGTTGTCGATGAGATCGGGCAGAA
>JAGGSN010000158.1 GCA_021159005.1 Candidatus Zixiibacteriota bacterium
TGTGTCCGCAGACAGGCGGGCGCCGGCAGGCAGGAGGTATCGGCATGACCAATCTATGGATTCCCAATCAAGTTGGGAATGACGCGGGCAGTGTTGGGAATGACATCATTATAGCATCCGCCTAAGGCGGACAAAAGGCCGGACAGTAGTGATTACACTTAATGATATAACGCTCAATCGTAGACCGGCTTCTCCACCTAAGGCGGATAAGTGGAGCGAATAAGCGGACGAAGCCCATTATTCAACTCGATACCTTTCTCAGCAAGAAATGTTTAATAATGTGCTGTACAACGAGTTGCAGCCCATAACCAAATATTGAGCAGCGACTAATATTTCGACTATCATTTTTCCAATTTAGAAAATTTATATAAAGTCCATATTTTATGACGATAATAGAATGGAACAATAAAAATACTCTTGGAATATAATTATTAAGGTCTTATTATATGAAGAATATGATTAGGAAAACCGCCCTCATTTTAATATTAGTGCTTTTCTCATCCTGTGTATATTACAACACTTTCTATAATGCTAATCAGAAATTTAAGCAAGCGGAAAAAAATCAATTTAGATCAAGTAAAAAACCCCGTTTACGCAGCGGGCAAACCGAAATAAACAGAGCTGGTCCGCCAATTGAACCGTCAATTTCAATTAGCGAAAAGACGCTTTATAAGGCGGCCATAGAAAAAGCAACCAAAGTTGTGGTATACCATCCTGAATCTAAATATGTTGATGATGCGCTATGGGTTATTGGGAAGTCACGCTATAATATGACTGAATATATTGCCAGCGATAAAAAACTTAGAGAATTAGTAATCAGGTTTCCGGATTCAAAATATGCAGATGACGCTTATTATTATATTGGCATGGGACAATTCTGGATGAAAAAATATGAGCTTGCACTGGAGTCTTTTAATCATGTTAAGGATGATAAAAAAAGCGACTTTAAAGATGATGCGGCTTTTAATATTGCTTATATGGATTTCATCAATGAAAACTATAACAGCGCAATTTTATCATTTGAGGAACTTTTTAAAGCGTTTCCCAAATCGGATTCAGCCGCAACCGCGCAATTTTTTATTGGAGTTTGCCAAGATAGTCTTGGCGAATATATCGAGGCGATACAGGCTTACAAAAATGTTGAGAAGTACGGACCATCGCATGAGCTTTATTTCGACTCTCGTTTTGCCTATGGTTCTGCAGCCTTGAAAGCTGATTCGATTGAGTTGGGCATGTCTATATTCGATAATCTTTCAAAGCAGGAAAGATATTTCGAAAGATCATCGCAAATTCGTCTGAAAATTGCCGAGGGAATGAATCTGATGGGCAAAACAGAGGAAGCTGAGTCCGAATATTTGAAAGTGATTGAACAATTTCCAAAAACCAATCAATCCGCTGAGGCATATTATAAGCTTGGCTTGATATATCAAGATACAAAAGACGACCTTGAAATGGCCAAAGAATATTATAATAGCGCAACCAAAGAAAAAAGAGATTCTCCTTTCTATAGTTTTGCCCTGACAAAATCGGCAAACATAGCTAAACTGGAAACATATAAATTAAAACTCGGAAGAGAGACTCCAAAAGAAAGCGAACCAATTGATACGCTGCAGCCTGTTTTAACCGATGTCGGAAGCGGTAAAGAGAAGGCAGATTCGAGTCTTGAACAGGAAGCTCAATTGCCTGCATCAATGCTTGATAAGATAGCTATTAATGATGATCAGAAAAGATTAGAAGCTTCTCCATTTTTTCAAAGAATTCAAAGGAAGGCCCGTCAAGATGAGAAATTGCCCGAAGATTCATTGCTAATAAAGCCTTCTGAGCCTTATGTTATGGGACCGCCAGCGCCGAAAGATTCTGTTGATATAGCTGATCGGCAGGAAATACCGGATTCGCTTCAAAAAGAGTTTAGTCAGTTTCAAGATACGTTAACGGTTACTGAAATTCAAGACACGGCAGATACTATAAATGTTCAAGATTCAATATCCTTAATAAATGAGGATATCGAAATAAGATTTCTGCTGGCAGAATTGTACCATCATGACTTGAATCGTCCCGATTCGGCGCTTCAAGAATATCTATCGTTGGCTGAAACATACCCCGAATCCGAATATGCTCCTAAGGCTTTATTAGCATCGGCATTTATCTATGAGCAAAACGAGGATACCGCCAATGCCCGGAAGCAATATCTGAAGATAATTGATATTTACCCATCATCCGACCAGGCTGTATATGCAGCCGCCCAAATCGAAGGCGCGCAAATTCCACCTGGTGAAAATGTCGAGCTTTTATACAACCAGGCAGAGGATATATATTTTCAAGCCAACAATCCCGATTCGGCTATTGCCATGTTTGACTTTATTGAAAAAACCTTTCCGCAATCTAAATACGCCGCGAAAAGTGCTTTCGCAAAAGCCTGGATTATGAATCTTGCTATTGAGGAAGATGGCGATAGTTCATCTTATCATGAGTTCGCATTGATTTTAGAGAAGTATCCCGAGACGCCTTATGCTGAGGATGCCAAAATCAAGCTGGGAATCACAAAGAGAGAAATTCCCCCTGCGCCTCAAAATTTTGCGGAAAAAGATAAAGCGCTTAGTCCTGAGGAGGATTCATTGAGACGGGCAGAGGCGGATTCTCTAAAAAGGAGCGCTTATACTTTAGAAATAGCGCCGGCAGTTAAAGATACAGGAGAATTTATCTGGCCGGATAGCCTGCTAAGGGAAGGATATAATAGAACAATAGTCATTACATATAAGATTAAAATTGGTTTGTTCGGTGATGTTGAGGACTTCCAACTGCTGGGACCCTCCGGCAATAATGAGATTGATTCACTGGCTGCCATAGCTTTGAAAAATACGATATTCAATATGGATGATATAAGCAATCTGGCCATGATGGATGGTTATTTCCGTTATGATATGAGGTTAGTGCCTCCCAACCCGCGTGATTATTGGGACGATCCCAGAAGATAAATTCATAATGAAATTTTCCAGGTTTACTACAATTGAAGAGAAGGTTCACCTGACAGACAAAATATTTGTCTTGCGATTATCATGTCCTGAAATTGCCTCAATTGCCAAGCCCGGACAGTTTGTTCAGTTGAGGCTTGCCAATTATGGAGCGTATCTCTGGCCCCGCCCTTTTTCAATTCATCAGGCAAAAGATGGCATTATATCGCTGACTATTAAAAGGTGCGGCGCAATCACCAACAGGCTGTCGCGGCTTGACAAAGGCGATAATGTTTATACTACCGGTCCGCTTGGCAACCGCTTTAATATACCATCTCAATGGAAGCCGATTTACTTAGTTGCCGGCGGAGTAGGTTTGCCGCCATTGCATTTTTTATGCGAAACCCTGCTTAAAAATGGCTGTCCTGCCGAATATATTCATTTTTTCTCAGGCGCCGGGTGTGCCGATGATTTATTTGCGGACGAGGAGATTAAATCTCTTGGCGTTAATTACATTTTAACTACTGATGACGGCAGCGCCGGCGTAAAAGGATTTATCACAAAACCTCTCGAAGAGAAAATAGCCGAGTTTATAAATACCGACATCAGCCAAAGACCGATTATTTATAGTTGCGGGCCGATGCCAATGCTAAAAAAGATAGCCGAAATATGTTCTGGATTTGAATGTTATGTTTCATTAGAACAGCTTATGCCTTGCGGGTGGGGTGTTTGCAATGGTTGTGCCGTGAAAGTTGTTAATAGAAATAACTCAGCCGTTGAGGATGAGAGAGGTTTCAGGCTTGCCAGAGTCTGCAAGGAGGGACCTATGTTTGAAGCATCGGAGATATTATGGGAGTGAATCTTGAGATAAATATCGCCGGTATAAAGCTTGCCAATCCGATACTGACCGCCTCCGGTTGTTTTGGCTATGGCGAGGAAGCGGCCGAATTTTTCAGCCTTGATAAGCTGGGTGGGATAGTAACCAAATCGATAACCCCGCTTCCAAGAACAGGCCATCCGCCGCCAAAAGTAGTGGAAACAGCCTGCGGTATGCTCAATGCAATCGGTTTGACAAATGTCGGCTTGGATAAATTTATCGGCGATAAGATGCCTTTTTTAAGGAAATGCAAATCTGCTGTTATAGTCAATATCGCCGGCGCATCAGTTGATGATTATGTTTTGATGGCTGAGAGGGTATCCGATCAAGAGGGTGTTGATGCAATCGAAGTTAACATTTCCTGTCCGAATGTAGAATCCGGCGGTATGGAATTCGGCGCCACTGCCGAGGGCGCCGCGAAAGTAATCAGTGCTGTAAAAAAAGTCAGCCGCGTGCCTGTTATACCGAAACTGTCGCCTAATGTTACAAACATCATTGCCATTGCCAAGGCTATCGAGAATGCCGGAGCTGATGCTGTCTCGCTTATTAATACGCTTGTTGGCACCGCTATTAATATTGAAACAAAGCAGTTTAAGTTGTCAAACAGGTTTGGCGGATTGTCCGGTCCTGCAATCAAGCCTGTTGCGCTAAGCATGGTATATAAAGTCGCTTCCAATGTGAATATACCGGTTATCGGATTAGGCGGAATCTTATCAGGCAATGATGTGATTGAGTTTATGCTGGCGGGAGCATCCGCGGTGCAGATTGGCACTGCCTGTTTTGCCGAACCCGAAATATTTTTGAGAGTGATTGATGAGATAATGGAATACCTGGAATATTATAAAGTAAGCGATATAAATCAAATTATTGGCGCCGCAGGAAAGAATTAAATGAATTTTAAAGAAAAATTACTAAGGATTGCAGACAACAATAAAAGCTGGCTATGTATAGGGCTTGATCCCGACCTGAATAAACTTCCTGATACGCTACCTAAAAGCATTGATGGGATATCGCAATTCCTTAAAATGGTTATTGGTGCTACCAAAGATATCGTTTGCGCCTATAAGCCAAACTCAGCTTTTTACGAGCAGTTTGGCGCTGAGGGGATATCTCTTCTAAAAGAAATTATTGATTATATCCCCAATGATATTCCTGTTATTCTTGACGCTAAAAGAGGAGATATCGGCAATACCTCAAGGATGTATGCTATTTCGGCATTTGAGCGGCTTAATGTCGATGCGTTAACTGTTAATCCGTATATGGGCTATGATTGCGTTAAGCCGTTTCTCGAATACAAGGATAAGGGCGTTATCATTCTTTGTTTGACCTCGAATCCATCAGCGTCTGATTTTCAGAAGCGTCAGGTGAATGATGATTCCAAGATTTCCAAGATGGTTTATGAGCTGGTTGCGGATAAAGCATTAGCCTGGAATGATAACGATAATATTAGCTTGGTAATTGGCGCGACCTCGCCTTTAGAGCTTGGTAAAATCAGAAATAGTGTCGGGGACGACATCCCGATTCTTATCCCCGGAGTCGGCGCTCAGGGCGGTAACCTTGAAGCCTCATTGAAAGCGGGATGCAACTCGCATAATCAATTGGCGATAATTAATGTATCGCGGTCTGTTTTATATGCCTCGAGAGAAGATGATTTTGCGGACAAGTCGAGAGAAAAAGCAATGGAATTGGTTTCGCGGATGCGTGATTTGCTTTTTTAAGAACGGTTTTTTTAATCCACATTTTGTAATTGAACATAAATAAAATTTGACAGATTTTGTAACAAATATTATTATGATGAATAAGTGATGATAATATCATATTTCTAATAATTAGCATTTTATTAGGATGTTTATTAGGAATTCGTTTACAGGTTATAATATTCAGTAAGGGGATTTATTATGAAAGGTTATCTTGAGTATTTAGACACTCTTAATTTCAGTTATATAACTGATGATCAACCTAAAATGGTTCCAAAACTAAAAGAAGCTAAAGTTAGACTCGTGCTTTACTCAGTATTTTATGAAATAGTTTTTTCCCCTAATCAAATTTTAGATCTTTTGCCGCTTAGAGAGATATTTCGTGAATCTGACCAATTGTTTAAATTGCCTTTCGATTTTCATATTGATAGAGACATTTATAGACAACATAACCCATTTGAGAAACAGCTTATAAAAATGCTAAGAAGAAGCGGAACACAAGCTATTCTTTTTTCGTCGATTCCCTATGGTACAGAGAAAGCTCTTGAATGGGGACAATTTATCGAAACCGCTGGAAATATTTCTGACAGTGATTTACTTACAGAGGCGATCAAGGATGATTTTTATCCCGATATTGTTGAATGGGTAAAAAAACTCGATCAAGATAATGATCGCAAAATAATGATTAAACCTTTTGCGGTTGAATATAAATATGGGGAATTATTTACTGATTATAGGAATAGCGTTTTATCTAAAGATGAGTATCAAGGGCTTCCGGAACCGCAAACTCGCAGCCAAGCAATTCAACTTATAGATAAAATATTTCCTGGCAAAATGAAAAGCAAATTAGCAATCCCCAATTTTATCTCAAATATTCAGTACGGTATTGGCACTGATTCCAGACTAATTCTTGAAAATACGCCGCTTTTCACTTTTAACGACAGAGATAATTATACTGATAATTATGCTAGAGTAACTATAAATATTAAAGAGTTGCTTGATATAATACCATCTGCTAAAACTACAATAGATAGCACAGAATGGAGCAAAATTATTGAAGCTCTTAATACTTCAAAAGAGGAAATAAAAGTCGGCTGGTATTATATTAATACGAAAAGAGATGAAAGGCTTGCTAAGAAACATTTTAAGAAGGGTCTTATAACATTTCTGAAAAATATAGGTGTAGAAAAGGTAACTTTAGGAGACTATATCGATTTAAAACTCAATGTCTTACTACCATCTCCTGAAAATCCATCATGGGGTTTTAATCTTAGTTTAAAGGAAAGTATAGACTTCTTCACTAAGCTTATTAAAAGAGGTTTCAAAGGGATTGATAAATTTATAATTATAAAACCGAATTAAATTCATGAGCAACTATTATAAAATGATTGGCGCACATCGCCGCGTGCCGCTTGCATGAATTGCTATTTTAGCTTCCTATCATACAACCGGTAGCGTTTGTATGGCACAGCGCCCATCATCAAAAGAGCGCGATTCATCAGCACATTATCCTCAAGTATCCATGATAACTCAGCCCAATGATAGCCTTTTTTTACGCCGTTATTATAAGTGTCAAGGTAGAATATATTATCGATACCAAGCTTCTGATATTTAGGCACAATTCCCAATGCCAGAAAACGAATGCCGTCAATGCCTTTTTTGATTTTAGTATGCCATAAAAATTTGAACAAACCGAATGGAAACAGCCTGCCGTTCATAGCCTGAAATACCTGATTATAATCAGGGAGCGCAAGAGAGAAGCCTGCCGGATTGCCATCCACAAAGGCAAAATACACGATATCGGGATCGAGGATTTTCTTGAAATCATCGGCAGTATGATCAATCTCCTCCTTAGTCATCGGCACAAAACCCCAGTTACGGCTCCAGGCGGCATTATAAATTTCCCTTACCAATTGAAGGTCGCGCTCGAAATTGGAGACATCAATAGTCCTGACTTCAATTTTGTATTTTTTTTTCACAATCTTTGCTACTCGCGCCGCTTTCTCGGGAATTTGCTTACTGTCATCAAGATAATATGCCAGCAGGTCTTTAATCTTAACAAAGCCGTTAGCCTCTGCCAGCTTGAGATAATAGGAATGATTATACGGCATCATAAAAACCGGTCGCTTATCGAAGCTATCGGCTAAAAATCCCCAGTCATCGTTGCTGGAGAAATTAGCCGGGCCGCGAAGAATATCCATGCCGGCGATTTTCACATACTCGGAGGCAACATTAAAAAGCTCGCCTGCCAAACCGGTATCATCAGGGCAATCGAAAAAGCCGAAAAAGCCGGTTCTTTCTTTATTGACCTCATTATGGCGATTATTCACGATGCCGGCTATCCGGGCAACCGGATTGTTGTTTTTATAAGCCGTAAATAATTTGGCCTCAGAATGCAGAAAGAATGGATTCTTTGATTTATCGAAAATCTTGCGGCTTTCGGATATTAATTGCGGTACCCAACAGGAATTGCCTTTATAGAGGTTAAAAGGAACTTTAATGAAATCGTTAATATCAGATTTGGTCGATACTTCTTTTATTTTATACTGGTTCATATTTTTTTACCCCATTGGATTTCGGGCGAAATAAAATCCCGTGCATTGTCTTTTAATCAAGCTAATGTATAATTCTTCTTTACAAACAATCATGTAAGCTTTAAATAACTCCGAATTTTTTGCCGGTTTTATAGAATATTTCAAGGACTCTATCGAGTTGTTCATTAGTATGATTGGCAGTATAACTTGTTCTTATAAGCGCCTGTCCCAGCTGTACTGCAGGAGAAACAACCGGATTGGTAAACAACCCGGCATCCGTTAAATCTTTCCAGAACTGGAAGGTTTTCATATCCTCGCCGATATAAATCGGGATAATTGGCGTTTCACTAGCGCCAATGTCAAACCCCATGTTCTTAAATTCATGGTGCATGCGATGAGTAATCTCCCACAGGCGATGGCGTCGTTCCGGCTCTTCCCGTAATATTTCAAGTGTGGCTAAAACCGCAGCTACAGCAGCTGGCGGCGGTGAGGCGGAAAATATAAGCGCCCGGGAAAAATGCTTGATATAATGAATGACTTCCTCAGCGCCGACAATATAACCGCCTATCGATGCGAATGATTTGGAGAATGTTCCCATCACAATATCTACTTTATCCTTAAGGTGGTAATGTTCTGCTGTTCCGCTGCCGTTTTTGCCCAGCACACCAATTGAATGAGCGTCATCGATAAGAGTATTGGCACTATATTTTTCAGCGATTTCAACAAGTCGGGGCAGTTTGACTATATCACCCTCCATCGAGAATACGCCGTCGCTAACTATAAGTTTGCCGCTTTCGGGAGGAACTTTTGCAATAACTCGTTCCAAGTCATCCATATCGTTATGTTTGTATTTTATCGTATTGCCAAATGACAGTCGACAGCCGTCAACAATAGAGGCATGGTCAGATCTATCAGCAAAAATGTATTCCGATTTACTAACTATCGCTGGTATTGTGCCAAGATTGGTTTGCATGCCTGTGGAAAATATCAGCGCAGTTTCAAATCCCATAAATTCGGCCAGTTTATTTTCAAGCTCAACATGCAGATCAAGCGTGCCGTTTAAAAAACGCGAACCGGTGCATCCCGATCCATATTTATCAACAGCCTTATGAATTCTTTCGAGAACCTTCGGATGATTGGTCAAACCAAGATAATTATTCGAACCAATCATTATGGTTTTTTTTCCACTAATTGTAACTTCTGTATCCGGTGCTGATGATATTTCTCGAAAATACGGGTAATACCCTGCCTGTTGGACTTCCCTCGCAGCAGTGAACTTGCGGCACTTATCAAACAAACTCATTAGTCTCTCCAATATTTATGGGCAGTTATCCAAAACATCCCTTAAATCCCTTTTAACAATATACTAAATATTGCTAACATTTGATAGAAATGTCAAGTTGTAAATGATTATGAGTTTTCCTGAAAATTCTATATCACACACAGGCATTAATAAGCAGGACTTTCCAGGCCTGCACTGAGGCTGAAAAGTCTCAGCTATTAAGGGTTACAGGAGTGTTTGGCAGCAATTAATTTTCACTACCATCCGGCCTTTTCCATAGAGTTCTTTAAATATTATCCAATCAGCAAAATTTGCTTGATTTGCAACCCATAAAGCAACAAGATGTTGGGCAACTCCGACAAACATCGACATTTCACTTTTTGCATTGCATAATATTTCATGCCTGTCCGCCGACAGGAGGAATTAGATTTCAGAAGTCGATTCTTATTCGATGATTATACATTTACGTTATTATAGCATCCGCCTAAGGCAGACAAAAGGCCGGACATTAGTGATTAATTTTAAAAACTATAATTACCGCTTTATTAGCCCGCGGTATTAAAATTTTAACATATGTTTCTTCTATCAGAGCTGTCGGAAGCAACTTCCGACAACACAAGAACAGACTGTCTGGCTTGGGACGGTGCTTGACAGCCAGAGGAATCTATTTCAGGGTTGTTGATGTATGTCCTCGCGCACCAACATTTAAGTGGTTGGTGTAACGTCCCCGTGCGCCAATATTTTTATTATTCCCCTCTTGAGAGGGGTTAGGGGGGTGTGTTCCTAACGTTATATGCTCATTATAATTTCGAATAATAAACTCTGGCTGCCAATCACCGCTTGGCAACCGGAGGAATCTAATTGTAGATATACTGCGAGATATAGGATAAAAAAACCCGCGATATATTTCATATCACGGGTTCCAACTGTTCTGTTATTTGCCAGCATCAATAAGCGGCCGGCAGACTGCTTGACGATACGATTTTTTCCAAATCAAGATATATCAGAAGCCGATTATCCAGTTTAGCTACCGATTTAATATATTCAGCGCTGGCATAACCCCCTTTTCCGCCGGTTGTCAGCTTGGGCGCCTTCTCTAAAGAGTCTGAAGGCACGCGCAGAACCTCTGAGACACTATCGACAACTAACCCGACAGTTTCCTTGGTGATATCGACAACAAGTATCCGCGTCTGATTGTCATATTCTCTCTCAGGCATACCAAATTTCTTGCGCAGGTCCAAAATAGGAATCACCTTGCCGCGCAGGTTAATAATGCCCTCAACATAATGTTCGGTTTGCGGCACCTTTGTTATCTCGACCATCCGATTAATTTCCTGAACTTTCAGAATATTAATCCCGAATTCCTCCCGTCCAAGACTGAAGGTTACCATCTGCTCAAGATTATCTGTATGCTCTTTTGTAATGTCATCAGTCATAATTATGCTCCTTTTTTTACGCTGGTATCTTAAATTTGTCAACAACTTGTTAAGTTCTTTTCCCGGACGACTTAATTTTTCGGCACCAGTGTCGGTTTCCTGATTATACAGAGTACCTATACTTGAAAAAGGTTATTTTATATTATTAGATAAAAATCAATAATATAGTTTCTTAATTTAACTTCGGAATAAGTATCTATAAAATTAATTATTTGGATATATATTGTTTAATTCGCTTTAAAAATTGAAACATTCGCAGAACAACTTTTATAAATACTCATTATTGGTTTGTAAATAGCGGTTGGCAATCAGTTAAAGCATATATAACTATACTGCAGTTATAGACTTAGCAATAGAAAAGAAAAACATTTACCCTTTATAAAAGCATATTTAATAAGCAGGATAAACCGTATTATGCAGAAACAATTAAAACATTAGAGGTTTTGACATGCTTTTCAATAAAATAAAATATTCGATATATTTAAAACATTAGCATCAATGGATTTTACTAACGTTTTGCGCCTGTAATCCCCGGGCTCCATCGATAAGCTCAAAAACTACTTCATCGCCTGTATACAGCGATTTGAAGCCATTACCTTTGATTGAGGAGTAATGTACAAAAATATCTGTGTTGCTCTTTTCATCGGTATTTATAAAGCCAAAACCCTTTTTTTCATTAAACCATTTAACCTTACCAATAGGCATAACTTAGCTCCTTATAACTTAGAATCATTCAAAACACTGTATAACACTACTTGAAGGAAAAAAGCGGCGACTTCCCCAAAATATATTGTATTAAACAAATTTACGATTTGTTTGTCAAGAATTATTTTATTTTAGCTTAAAATAAATGCCTTCCTAAAAGGTGGTCAGATTATTAATTAAATATCCTTTTGGAATTGTATCAATAAAATATGCTTTCAGCGTAGGGGTTTAATATGTTAAACCCCTACGGGTTGCGTTTTTAAAGCTCTGTCGTATTGACGAAACAATATTTAGCAGTCATTTGTCAACAGTCTAAGCCTCTTTATAAGCCATCTTCTTTGATGGCGGCTTTTTATTTATCAGCGCCTAATGGTATTACCTTACTAATTACCGGCAGCGTCTCGCAATTTGGCCAACCGGCTGGCGCTTCATCCGGAGCTGGCGGCCATAATGGTTCAAAATCCTGACAATACTCAATCGTAGTAGTTCCTCTAAAGTAATTGACTAGCCTGATTACATCGCTTCCCATAACAACGCAGTCGCCGTTGGCATCAGCTGAGGCGTAAAAACCATCAAGCAAACAAGCTTCGCTTTGCCCTTTGAAATAGTTCACTAAGTAAGTAACATCACCACCGATAACCATAGGCGGCCACAGGCCATTATACATGTTGGCATCGCCGGGCAGGTAAGCATAACCGCCCTGTACCATTGTCTGATTAAGAACCAAGTCCTGACCGTCATTGATATGCTGATTGTTCAAAGTGATTGAATTATAATCGACATGCGTGTAGCTGATGGTATAATCGTTGTCGTAAATATCGGCAATAAAATAATTGCCGTATTGGTCGGTATAATCATCGCCCACTAAAGCCCTTGAACCATCCTCAACTATTACATAAACATCTTCAATCGGGACAACGCCATCATCAATAACGCCGCTGAGGGAACCGGTTGAACGCAGAATAATGTTCTGATTATCCATAACCATGTCATCGCTGATGCTAAACGGACTTGAAATATATGTCGTCCATTCGGTTTTCTCAAATGTGATTGTGTAGCTGCCGGGGTTAAGTACTAATTCGTATTCGCCCGCGCTATTGGTATAAGCGTCTTCGATGATATTTACATCTAAAACAACAGGATAAAGACCATCAGATTTTACGGATAAAGATGCAATATTATTATCTTTAATCTGAATCTTATCAACTGATTCGACATTTATGACAACAGGAGCAGAACCATCGAGATTGGCGTAAGGCATTTTCTTCTCACCGGTACTTTTCTTATCATTTGCTAATGATATCGCTGTGGAAACCTGCTGCACTGCCGCTACATGAACGCTATCAACCGGCGAACCATAATAATCATAAACAATGCCGCTATAGCTTCCCGGTTTGTGAAGGGTTTTATCTACAGTCGTCGTATCGCCACTCGCTACAGCCGCATTTGTTTCCGATGCGGTGTAATAACCTGTCATATCAAAATTTAGATTATAAGATTCGGAGTAGAGATTTGCAAAATAGTAATAGCCGTCAACATCCGTACTATCCGAATCGATAATAGTAATGCCATCAAGGAGTTCAACAAGTACACCCTGAATTGGCGCTGCGGATGCGTCTGTAACCGTGCCGTCTATTGCTCCGGGCAGCAATAGTTCCATCAAAACATCAACCGTTGTGGTATCATTAACAGTAACTATAACGTTAGTTATAATCGTGTCTTTATGGGAGAAATGTGAGAAACTGACATCATAAGTACTCGCGGCAATGTCGATTGAATACGAACCGTCCCCTTCTGTAATATCAGAACCAACGTTCCCCAGACCATCATCGGCATTAACCTCGACACCGGAAACAGAGCCGTATGTGTCGGAAACTATACCTTCAATAACTCCGGTATCGATTGAGTCGCATTCCAAAGATATAACCATAAAGGCATCAATACCAGCCTCAACAATACTCTGCGGGTCGTCATCATTGGCGGTAAATCTAATTTTCATAGTTGATGTTAGCGCAACGCCGGCATCCTCAATTGAAGAGGCGCTAATTTCATGAGGACGCCAACTTAGTCCGCCTTGAGAAGTGTGTCTGGCGACTTCAGTCCAGGTTCCAACGCCGTTATCGTTATTAATTTCAACCAGTAATTTATCAATATCGCCATCGGTGTTTGTTAGATACAGGTAGTAGTCATAAGCGATAACTCCACCGCCGGAGGACATATCGAAAGTCGGCGAGGTCAGCCTTACCGCGCCATTATCAATATCAGTGTTGCCGATAATATTCTGGGTCAGGCAGCATTGCCCGCTGCCGTCGGCATCAGAGGTCGGGTCATAAGCCCAATCCGGATCGTTTACCGGTATCCCGCGCTCCCAATCTCCGCTTGTCGCTCCGAGATTTTCGGCAGTCCATCCCTGGTCGGTTTCAAAATTATCATCGAAAACCACAGTTAGTGCTCCAACCAAAGCAGAATACACCATAGTTGGCGCAGTGCTTGGAGAAGTTATCGTTGAACCTTCATCGCCATCAGCGCTCAAATAAAACTCGGGCGATGTTCCGCAATTAGTTGCAGGCAATGTGGCTTCATATATATTGCCGCCAAGCGGGGTCAGGCTTGAGGTTAAATACGTTCCGCCATTATAGCGATAGTGAAGCATGCCGCTTCCCGGCACATAGGTTTCCTCGCCATTAACTATTTGAACATTGAATGATGTTGGCACACCCGGTTCAAGAACCTGCGGCGGACCATCCGGTAAAATAATTGTCAATGGAGGTTGTTCACCGCCAAGCGCGATGAGCTGGATATCGTCAATATTCCAGCCGCAATAAACTACAGAGCCATCAGTTTCACCCATAGTCCAGCGAAGGTAAACAACCGGCTGATTATCTGCTATGCTTGAGATATCAAATTCTTGAACAACCCAAGCGTAATCGGCAATATCGCCGGGATTGCTCCAGACAGTTGTCCAATTGGTTCCATCATTTGATACGCGAACATAAGCATGGTCATAAGATGATGTTTCAACTCCCAGCCAGCGCCGGAATTTTAGGGTTACATTACCTAATCCCGAACAATCGATAGAAGTACTTGTAAGATGAGTTTCTGCCATACTATTCGGATAATCGCCATTTAGGTTATAGCCATATACATTATCTCCGGTATAGCCGCTGGTTGGGTCGGGGCTTCCATAACTGCCGCCGCCGCCTGTTGGCTGACCATACGCCCATTGCCCCTCGGTAGTCCAGCCGGGATTAGTATCCAAGTTCCATTCATAAACTATCCCCGGAAGTCCAACATTAAGTTTTACACTTCTTTGCGTATTGCCAACGCTGTCTGTTGTATTTATAAATTCAATTATATCAGTATAACTGCCGTCATCAAGGCTTTCGGCATTTGCATTGAGTGATACCGCAACATCAGCTGTAGCCTCAACATCAAGATAGCCGGAGCCGTTTGTAATTGTAACCCATGGCTGACTATTAGCTGTACTATAGTTGATGCCGTAGTCGCTCAGGTTCTCAATCGTATAAACCATGCTATCCGGAGTAAACGGTCCGCCGTTCATACCCTCAGACACTAAATCAGTTTGCGGGGAAACACGCATTCCTGATAACTCAGCTAACGTAACAGAGGGATCGCCAAACAGATTCAGCTCGTAATAGCACCATCTCATGCACTCATCATTAACGCGATAGAGGTTGTCTTCTTTTGAATCCTGATTGGCTCGCCCTAACTCCGGTTTATTTTCGGCAGGATTAAAAACAGCATCCCAGAATTCGCGGTCGAATCTTTGAGAAGGACCGTCTGTGGAGTTATATTCTCCAAATCCGTAGCGGGCATTCATAATTACGGCAAAAGCGCCGTAGTCAGTTTTGATATTCATTGTTTCCGCCCAACAGTCGGTGCCATCTAAGTGGCCGGCAAGGCAGGTTTGCGAATAAACAAAACAGAGGTCAGTATTTGTAAGGTCGCTAAGGACATCACTATTGTATAATTTCATAGCATAGTCGGGACTGCCATGACCGAGATGGTTAAGAAAATGCACGCCGTTGTTTATGCGATTAACCAGTTCCGATTTTGGCCAATCATTGCCGGGCCATGAGCGTTCGTATAAGGTATCGATGGCATAGAGATCCGATGGTATGCCGATAGTAGTGTAGCTGTGAGCGCTCGAACCGTTAATTAGCTCGTTTAATGTTTCAGCGGCATATTCTGCCGGTCCGCCAAAACCAAGGTATTCGCCAACCAACTGCACTTTCTCGGGATGTGAATGCTGATTGGTCAGATACCAGATAGTTTTATTAACGAAACGAGCAGCCTCCGTAGTATTGCCAACAGAGGCGCGGCCAACATATACTTCAGCAATCAGGTCAACATCACCGCCGCCTTCACCATCGGTGGGTTCGCCCCAATATGCATCGTTATCGTAGTTCCAAGTGCCGTCAAGGCAGGCGAAATAAACATCACTCGGCATGTTTTCCTCAGTATCGCCGCCGGGAGATGTAACCACATATAAATCCTTGGCCGGAATAATGTCATCATCAGCGCCAATTATAACATAATCGATACCATCATTAGTATAGCGATCAGTGATATAGGCTCGTATATCATCAGGGTCGCTTGAACCGATATCGGTGGTCGTATGAATCTCCGTTAAAATTCCGGTTGTGTCATGATAATCTTTAAGAGGTTGGAATGAGCTGACAAGTGAAGTTGTGGTAATAATCAGCAGGTCATAACCCTTAATGTCGGCTCCGAAAGCTTGCCAGTAGCTGGAAACCATATCAGGATTATCGACTTTACTCATTACCTCTGTCTCATCCTCTTGAAAACCGCGAAATAAGGTATTTGATTTACCGCTGGCTTTAGTATTGACAACAACTGTCAATTCAGGATAATAGTAAAGCTCGCCGGTGAGAGGTATATATTCTACGGGCTTAAGCTTTAGGGTTAATATTTGGTAGCCGCGAAAACCGAATACGCCTATTTTATCAAAGGCGCTCTCAGGAAATACACCATCTGAATTGTAAATAGCATTGTCGGGTATAGGGAAATTATCCGCAGTAGGTTCGGCTGATAATCTTACCGGACGAGTTATCGGTTCGATATAATAATCTTCACCGATTAATACTTTTTCTCCGGTAATTATCTCTATATTTGAAACTTCCGAATTATAAGGAAGTAAAATATTTGCCCCTATTGCAGGCAGAGCTGGTTGACCAGCATTGCCGCTGTTCGCTGTATTCGGCATTATAATTCTATCATACTGAGTTCCCGAAATCTGAACTTTCAAAATTTCAGGACGCTCAAAAGAATAGTTCTTTGTGATGTGTGTTTCTTCGGCGAAACAAGATTGGGGTAAGATGAATCCAAGCATTACTGCCATCAGCAACAAAGCAAATTTCTTCATAAAACAGCGCTCCTTAATAAAATGATTAGAGTTAAAATCTAATTTCTTCATTTATTTAAATTTTCCTACTTACTTGAAAAAAATACTTAGTAGTTTACCTGCTTCAAAATTGTTTGGCATAATCAATATATAATAATTTGACATATAAATCAACAACTTAATCAAGCAGAAATATAGAAGGGCGCCGTGGCGACTAAAATTTTAAACCATAAAAAAGATAACGTTGTGATATTTAAAGAGATAGAAATATCTGCTTAATATAATTGCAGATATATCAGATAGTAAATCAATTCTCTTCAATAAAACAATTGACCTCAACCCGCTAAAAAGCTAATTTATCCTCGTCACATAATTTCAGGAGGAACGATGACTGATAAAAAAACGCCGTTTTATGATATTCATAAAAATGTAGGCGCCAAAATAATACCTTTTGCCGGCTACCTTATGCCGGTTATGTACGATTCTATTAACGCCGAACACCTGCGTGTCCGCAACTCGGTGGGTATGTTCGATATAACCCACATGGGCGAATTTGAGGTAACCGGAACCAAAGCTAAAGATTTTGTTCAAAGCATCGCAACCAACGATGTTAATAAGTTGGTCGAAAACCAAGTCTTGTATACCTGCATGTGCAATGAGGCTGGCGGCATTATCGATGACCTGCTGGTGTACAATTTGAAGGATAAAATTCTGTTAGTAGTCAACGCCTCGAATATCGCCAAAGATTACGCGCATATTCAAAAATATCTCCCTGCCGACGTAGAGCTTAACGATGTTTCCGACCAGACCGCCCTTATTGCCATACAGGGTCCGAAATCGGATGATGTGCTGTCAAAGATGACCGATTACCCAATAGCTGATTTGAAATACTACCATGCCGCCTATGTTAGCTTAGTTGGAGAAAAAGTTCTGCTGTCCAAAACCGGCTATACCGGCGAGAACGGCTATGAGTTGTATATCTCCTATGATAAGGCAGTCAAAATCTGGGAAACGGCATCTGATTTGGTCAAACAATTCGGCGGCGGCCCAATTGGCTTGGGTGCGCGCGATTCATTGCGGCTTGAAATGAAATTTGCGCTCTATGGCAATGATATTTCCGAGCAAACTAATCCAATCGAGGCTGGCCTTGGCTGGGTAGTTAAGCTTGATACCGATGATTTCATCGGCCGGGATGCTATTACTGAGATAAAAAAGCAGGGCATCAAAAGAAAGCTTATCGGGTTTGAGGTCGAAGGTAAAGTATTCCCCCGTCAGCATTATCCTATTACGCTTAACGGAGCCAAAATCGGCGAGGTAACATCCGGGATATTTTCGCCATCTCTAAAGAAAGGCATTGGTATGGGGTATGTGCCGAAAGAGTATGCCAAAGCCGGTTCGCAATTTGATATCGAAGTTAGGGGTAAAAAGCAACTGGCAGTAGTGGTTAAGACACCGTTTTATAAGAAATAGGGTTTTTCCGTGAAAGAAAGTTGGCGCACGAGGACGTACGCCAACCACGAGAAGTTGGTGCACGGGGACGTACGCCAACCACGAAATCATGAAACCTGATGCATAGGGAAATAGACAGGCAGCAATTAATATGAACATATTCACTTTTTTTTCACATGATGAGATAACAAGAGTGGATTCATCCGCTGATATTGCTGTTATTTTCGATGTTCTCAGAGATTCAACATTGATAACCGCGGCTTTTAAAGCCGGAGCCTCGAAAATAATTCCGGTTAGAGAAATAGACGACGCTTTTAAGATAGCCAATGAAATAGGGCTTGAGAAGGCTTTGATATGCGGCGCTAAAGATGGTCAAACCATCGATGGTTTCGATTTAGGAGATTCGCCGCAAGAGTTTGCGCCCGATAAAGCAAAAGATAAGGTCATAGTCTGTTATTCTGTCAATATCTGTAATGCCATAGAGATTTTACGCAATACTCCGAGAGTATTGTTTGGCTGTATTAATAATATTCAAGCAATAATCGATAGCATAGATATTCCCTCAAATATTCATCTGCTATGCGCCGGCAAGCTGGGGAATTTTGCTTTTGAGGATGCTGTCTGCGCCGGCATGTTTATTCGGCGAATTGTCGATGGCTATTCAGGTAAAATTGGCCTAAACGACGCCTCTGGAACTTCGGAATATCTGTATAATCAACATCATCGCGATATTACCGGCATGATGATGAAGTCATCCTATGGAGATTTCCTGCGAAAAATCGGAAGGGAGTCGGATATCGAATTTGCCGCCCAAATTGATTGTGTTAATATCGCGCCGGAATTATCACTAAATAAAGATCATATCTTACCTATGGTAGTCTCTGATAATTCAGTTTGATTATTCTAATTTTATTGATAACTACTGTTTGATTAATATTTATAATTGTTTATATTTGCAAATTATGGAAATTATTAAAATTAAATCGCTGGTGGTGATAATATGAAGCTTCAATTCGGTATAATCGGCCTTGGCCAGTCGGGAAAAACAACTATTTTCAATGCCTTATGTTCTGCTGATGCCAGCGTGGGTGATTACTCGTCCTCAAAAGGCGCTAATATCGGGATGGTGAAGGTTCCGGATGAGCGGGTAGATAAGCTGGCCGTGATGTATAGCGCGCCTAAAAGAGTTTATGCTGAAATTGAATTTATCGATATCGCCGGGATGGCTCCATCATCCCAAGGGAAACAGGATATTGTCGATAAGCTAAAAGAAGGCTCATATATACATCAGATAAGAATGGCGCAGGCGCTTCTGATAGTAGTGCGATGTTTCGAGGATGAAAATGTGCCTCACCCCAGAAGCTCGATAAATCCGAAACGCGATATATGCGATATTGAATCAGAGCTGATGCTTGTAGACCTTGTTCAGATTGAAAAGCGGATTGAAAATATTACCCATCTGATTAAAGTAAAGTCCAATGATAAGCTTAAAAGCGAATTGACCTTGATGGAAAAAATGAAAGCTCATCTCGAAACAGAAAAGCCATTGCGTGAATTGGATTTTAACAAAGATGAACGTCAGTTTCTTGGAAGTTTCAGATTTTTAAGCGAAAAACCTGTTTTGTATTTATTGAATCTCGGCGAGGATCAAATCAGCAAAGGTGTAGAGCTTGAAAAGCAATACATGCCCGAAACCGAGAAGAATAAAGCAATCGCCTCGCTGTGTGGTAAAATCGAAATGGAAATCTCCGCCTTAGATGAAAGCGACCGAGATGAGTTTCTTAATGAAATGGGAATCGGCAAGCCTGCATTAGCCAAAGTATTAAAAAAATCATATGACCTTCTGGGAATAATAAGCTTTTTAACTGCCGCCGAAAATGAATCGAGAGCCTGGCCAATCCCTCGAGGTTTCACTGCCTGGCAAGCAGCTGGCGAGATTCACACTGATATTCAGCGCGGTTTTATCAAAGCCGAAACGATTTATTATAAGGAACTGTTAAAAGCCGGCGATTTGAACACCGCTAAGAAAGCCGGCAAGTTAAGGCTTGAGGGCAAAGACTACATTATCAAAGATGGGGATGTGATTCTCTATCGGTTTAATGTGTAAATTTTACCACTACTTTCCGGCCTTTTTTATAGAGTTCTTAAAATAATACCCAACAATCGAAACTTGCTTATTTCATAACCCATAGAGCA
>JAGGSN010000159.1 GCA_021159005.1 Candidatus Zixiibacteriota bacterium
AAGTTAAATCATAATAGTTTAAAACTGCATCACTTATAATCGGTTTAACTGGTTTTTAGTTTTCACCTTAGGTTTCGACACTAAAAGACTTAGCTTGCGTGAATATATGAAATATGGTAACATACCATTGGTTGCAAACATAGTATTTTTCGGGAGGAAACATGAAAAGATTTTGGCTAATAACATTAACAATATTATACCTTATTTCTATTGCTGAATCTATAAATTCAGCCTCGCCAAAACCGGCGGCGGCGCGAAACGGTATGGTAGTTGCCTCCGAATCGCAGGCGGCGGCGGTCGGATTAAAAGTACTCGAAGGTGGCGGTAATGCAGTGGATGCGGCAATTGCAGTCGGCGCCGCTTTGAATGCAACCGAGGGCTATAATTTCGGCATGGGCGGCGGCTGTTTTATCCTGATTTACTGGGCTAAAACCGGCGAAGTAACCGCCATCGATGGCCGTGAACGCGCCCCGCTTAAAGCTTTTCGAGATTTATATATCAACCCTGATGATTCAACTGTTATCCCCGATCTATCTACCGAGGGTGTTGCGGCGGCAGCTGTGCCCGGCTTGCCGGCGGCTTTCGAGATGATTCATAAACGCTGGGCTAAGCGCTCATTGAAAGATTTGCTTAAGCCGGCTATTGCCATAGCTGATACGGGCATCATTTTATCGCGCACTTATGCTGAAAAACTGCTCTATTCTAAAAGCCGTCTTTATCAGTATCCTTCAAGTCGGGAAATATTTTTCCCCAAAAACGACACGCTGCCATATGCTTTTGGTGATAGATTGATACAGAAAGACTTGGCTAAATTTCTGAAAGCATTTTCCAAAAAGGGAGCCGACTGGTTTTATAACAGCGATTTTACCGAATCGTTGGTTGATTTTATTGATAAAAACGGCGGCTATTTAGCCAATGAAGATTTCAAGTCATATAAGGCTGTAAAACGCCAGCCTATTCACGGCAATTTTCGCGGTTATGATATTTATTCCATGCCGCCGCCATCCTCCGGCGGTATCCATGTAGTGCAGATTCTGAAAATGCTCGAGCCATTCCATATGCGTTATCATGGTCCGGGTTCATCCGAAACAATCCACCTTCTGGCTGAGACTATGAAACGTGCTTTCGCCGATAGAGCATACTATCTCGGCGACCCTGATTTTGTAGATGTGCCAGTTGATGGCCTGCTTGATTCGACCTACCTTGCAGAACTAAGGTCAACAATAAAGCCGTATCAAGCCTCAACTATTCGCGGGCCGGGAATGCTTCCCTCAACTGAAAGCTCTCAGACAACGCATTATTCTATTATCGATGCTGACGGCAACATGGTGTCTGTAACCGCCAGTTTAAACACATCGTTCGGGTCGGGTGTTGTGATGCCCGGCTGGGGTCTTCTGCTGAATAATCACATGGATGATTTCTCGATTCAACCGGGAACGCCTAATTTCTATGGTTTGGTTGGCTCTGAGGCAAATGCTATCGAGGGCGGCAAGCGTCCGCTTTCATCGATGTCGCCGACAATCGTTTTATATAATAACAAACCGGCTGGTATTTTTGGTTCGCCGGGAGGACCGAAAATTATCACAACGGTTGCGCAGGTTATTTTAAATATCATAGAGTTTGGCATGGATGTGCAGGCGGCGGTTGATTTCCCAAGAGTGCATCATCAGTGGAAGCCGGATGTGGTATTTATCGAGCCGGGAATCCCAACTGATGTTTTGGTAAATCTCAAAGCCAAAGGGCATAATGTTTATCAAACAGGATATTGGTCATCCGCGCAATGTATATGGATTGACCAAGAGACCGGCTTGATTACCGGCGGCACCGACAGCCGTTCCGAGGGCGCGGCATTGGGATATTAGATTTGCTAGTGCACCTTATAAAACTCCTGGCACAGACGTGCCTTGGTGTGAGGACGCACAACAACCACACCAATAAATAGAAGTGAGGAACGATTAATTTTTCAGTAAATGAGATTTGACTTCAAGGGATATTTTAATTTTAAATTGTTAAGGAAATATTTTTATGGATAAAATTAAAAAAACACACTGTCCTCTTTTGCCGGATTGGCTGGATGAAAGAATATAAGGGTTTAGATTATGATTCCATCCAAGTGGGTGGTAAATGGGTTGACGAAAATAACTATGCTTACATATGTGTCAGGATGGAAGGAACGACATTCTGACACTTTTAAGGGGCTTGACCTATTTTTTAACCCTTATTACCAAGCGCCGCTTGACAACAAGAGGGCGTATGCAATACGCCCCTACTCTGGCGATAGTCTCTCCGGCAAAATAACCTGCGGTCGTTTAACCCCTACTCTTAACTGAGTAGTCCCATCGATGACCGCCAGCTTGCCTTTGTGAGCAATCAGTAAATCACGAACCCGCTGGCTTAGCTTGCTCTTGCCAAATCCCTCAATCATCACGATTGTGAACTCAGGCTTTTGATCATAATAGTCTTTAAGATTCAAGCCGCCGGCAATCAGACCGGTAATGTTTTTATCCATCAGAGAAGCCAAATCACCGCTTTTCACATGGTCCATAACAGCGATGTCATCAGCTTGTATATCATCAAATGCCAATCTGCCGAAAACTTCGCCGCCGCTTCCCCAAATGCCGGTAATAATCGAACCATGATTAACTATCTCACAGCCTTTATCCGTAGCATTGTCAACTTTGCCCGGCAGCCAGGCGTTTAATTCGAGTTGCTCAAGCAATGATTCGATAATCACTATTCCATACTCAAGATTTATATCCTTAACCTTGCCCCGTATCGGCGATTTGCATGCTTTGGGAATTGCGCCGGGTATAGCCGCCAGCCACTGGCCTTTCTCGACCTCCTGGCCTACCTCGCATTTCAGATATGGCTTGATAAATTTCGGTTCGACATTAAGTTCATTAGCAGCCTTTACCGAACATAATTGCCCGGAATGTTCTTCTTTTTCACGAACAACAACAGCGCCATTAGGCAGTATTTTCTCGATTATACCCGTAACAGTAGAACGATATGATTTTTGATGGAATATGCTTTTTTCATTGCGTGCCAGTATCTCGCCCGCCTTGACCTCATCGCCGACTTTCTTGTGAAATATTTTTGATAGCTCATCACCTGTTATATGAAGATCATCGGCGATATTAAGGAAGAAGGGACGCAGGAAAGCTCTCGTACATTTAGCGATAACCTTCTCTGATGCAACATTTTCTCCTTCGCTAACAAACACCTCTCCCGGAATAACGAGTTCGCGTTTGATGCGAATTTCCCCTTGATATATTTGTTCCTGGGAAGAAAGCTTTATCTCTCTTGTATATGGCTTAAAATCATCGGGTATAAAATAACCGCATTTAGAAAGAGCCGGTCTTCCCCGAGTATCGATTATCAATTTACTGTCAGAACTATTAACTGATATGCTTTTTTTCTTAAGTTTCAGCTTTTTAGTTTTGATGCCGATTTCAATTTCCTTCTCAGTCTCAATAGGAACTATTTTAAATTCACCAAACCGGAAGCTCTCCTTAAATAATTTTTGCTTGTCGGCTATGCCCGACTGCAGGCAGGCGCTTCCCTCGACAGCTAATACCTCCGTGCCCGGATTAGCTTTGCCGGCCGGGGCGATAAGCTTGCCCAGCCTTACAAAACCAAACTTATAAAACAACTCGCAAGCTAATTCCGGATTAACCTGAGATAATGCGCCCAGTTGGGGAAACATGAATATGCTATCGACTGCAAGTTCGACACAGCCCTTCGGTTGAAGAGCGTTTATAAGTATCATAGCCGCTGTATTGCGAGGCGAATGCGACAACCGGCCGCCTGAACCTATTATTATATCATAATCTGCCAGATAATCTGATTCTTTTGAAGTTTTCTTTTTCTTGGTTTGACGTTTCAATTTATTCCAGGTCAGCTCCTCTTTGCCAAGACTTAATGTTACGCCATACATAACCTTGAAATGGTCTTTCACTGCCTCACGTATTGCCGCCGAGGCGACTGCGCACTCGATTTTAGTGTCCTCGATAGTATTGGCAAGTTCTGTCGGTTTTAGAAATTTATTGCCGATTCTATTGAGCAGTTCCTCATCGCTGATATCGAAATCCAAAAGCTCGCTGATAGAATCAAGGCCGGCGGTTTTAACTACATTCATGATGCTGTAGCTCATGCCAAGGTTGGCGCTAACCGTACGGAAAACCTTGCCGTTGTCAGCAGTGAACACATCAGTGGTAGCTCCGCCGATATCTATTGCCAGAATTTTGGCCTGTAAATCCTTTGAAATGATGCTCATAATCTTACTGAATGCCGCTGGAGTAGGCAAAATATTTGAGCTTATCCAGTCAGTATATTTTTCATAACCGGGAGCTTGCGACATAACATGGTCCATGAAAATATCATGAATCGCCTCTCTGGCGGGTTCCAGATTTTCCTTATCGCTTGATGGTCTGATATTTGGCACTGCATAATACATGAAACGTTCGCCCAGCGTTTCCTCGACAACTCCACGGGCATCAGTATTACCGGCATAAATAACCGGCAATTTGATTTTAGCGCTTAGTTTGGGTTTTAAACCGGATTGATTTAGAAGCTCTGCTAAAAATACAGGACCAAAAATCGCGCCGCCATCAAAACCGCCGGCAAGCAGAAACATATCAGGTCGAAGTTTTTTAAGCGTATCGATTTTACGGTATGGTGTGCGGCCATCATCCAAAGCGATTATATCGAGGATTATCGAACCGGCGCCAAGAGCAACCCTTTCCGCGCTGGTTGAGGTTACCGATTTTACCAAACCGGCAACTACAACCGCCAGCCCGCCGCCGGCGCTGGATGTGGAAAAACAGGGAATGGCTGGCTTGTCATTTTCCACAAGTCTTTCGCCGGTAGATTTCTCAAGCTGTCGCAAGGCTTGAATAACTCCGTAGGTTACATCCTCATACGGTTTTTCGACTGTGGTGGGGGCTTCCTGACGGTAATACTGCCAGTCGGAATCATGTTTAAACAAGATTGCTTTAGTTGTTGTGCTGCCGATATCTATAACGCAAAATTTATTCAGGTTTTGCATTGATTTATCTAAATCATTCACTTCATTCTCTCCATGTTATAACAATCTAAGCAATATATGGATTTATTATATTGATTCAATAATTAAAAATTCAGATTATTATGAATATTGCTTCACTGCTGTCCGACCTTTTGTAATATGCTATGCTTGATAACATTCCCCGCGAATGCAGCAGTGATTTTGTTCTATTAGTTTATTTTGATTAATTACAGAAGTTTCTCAAATTTATTCTAAATTTGCAGGTCGGGGTTTTCCAGGTTGATTTTTTAGCAATAAACCTAACATTATGTACATCAACGCGTAGGGGCGTCCGCAGGGTGCCCCATCCCCCGCCTTAAGCGGGGGTGGGATACGTTCATAAAAGCTGCCAAACTTCACAATTCATAACTATCATATGAATATCGGAACATCTCGTTTTCCACAAAACCAATAATAATATAACCACTACCAATCTATGGCAGACTTCACTAATCTTTTGGAGTAACCCACTCCCGCTTTGGGCGGGAGTGGGGCACCCTGCATACGTCCTCTTTAAATCATTTTATTTAAAAAAATATTTATATCGCCACCAAAATCAGGATATAATTACAGAAATTGTTTTCATTCATTCATTTTCTTATAACTATTTACAGTTATCAGATTAGATCATTGTAGGTCAGGTTCTGAATGAGTCCGCCTTAGGCGGACGAATGAAAAACCCGACA
>JAGGSN010000160.1 GCA_021159005.1 Candidatus Zixiibacteriota bacterium
TGTTTATCGGAGTCGCCCAACATCCCGCTGCTCTATGGGTTATGAAATAAGCAAGCTTCGATTGTTGGGTATTATTTTAAGAACTCTATAAAAAAGGCCGGACAGCAGTGTCTGTATTTATATAACAAGCAAAATTTGATAAATATCGCCAGTCTCCTGCCGATAAAATAATATTAGAAATAATACTATGAAAAGAAGAAAAAAAACACTAACCAGACACTCCGAGCTTATTAAAGCCGCTCTCATTGTTTTCCTTATCGGTCTCGTTTTAAGGATATTCGTAATCTTCCCCCATCATATTAAGATTCCGGATATGGAAAATGTGCTTTACCAGGGCGATTTTTTATTAGCCTCTCAATTGGCTTATAAGTTCACTGATATAAAAACAGGCGATATTGTAGTTTTTGAGCATCCGTTCAAGATGGACGAATTAAAAGTCGGTCGAATAGTTGCTGAAGGAGGACAAACCATAGAAATATTAGACAAGTCTATCTATATAGATGATGAGCCATTTGCAGATTTCGAAAATATTAAACATGTTGATTTGAATATCATTCCTGAAGATTATTCTAACCGTGATTACGTGAGTCCTGTCAATGTACCGGATGGGGCTGTATATATTTTATGTGATAACCGGGATGTTGCTGAAGATTCGCGGGATTTTGGAGTTGTCAGTATAGAAAATATAAAGGGGAAGGGGCTTTTTGTCTATTGGTCATGGCGTCCCGACCCTAACTCTCCCGAATGGGAAAGCCCATATATTTTTCCGGCAATAAAGATATTGTTCTATAATTTATTCCATTTTCCGTCGCGGGTTGGCTGGAGCCGCATCGGTTCCTCAACCGATTAGAGCTTCATTTTTCTACCTGCCCGCCGCAGGCATGGCATTGCTATAAGAAATTATTAATAAATACCGATTAAAATAAAACCGATAAACAAGGATGTAAATCGGTTATAAAACCGTTAGAATTTTAATCTGACGGTTTTTTTGTTTTGTAATCGGAACCGCTGACTTTCCCATTTTAGATGTACTATTTAAGTGAAAATTCTATTTTAAAAACATCATCTTTTTCGTACTAACATATTGACCGGCTTGAATGATATAAAAATATACGCCGCTGGCAAGGGTCTGGCCATATGAACCTCTGCCGTTCCATTGTTCGGTATAATAACCAGCCGGATAATTGCCTTCAATTAGAGTGGCTACTTTCTGACCTATCGAATTGTAAATCTCAAGTTTTACGTTCGCCGGCTCGGGCAGGCTAAAATTAATGCTTGTCGAGGGATTAAACGGATTGGGATAATTCTGGGCAAGAGCATATTCATCCGGCAAGTTGGCATTTTCATCGATGCTGTCCGGAGACCAATCGAACATTGATGTCGCCGAATCAACCACTGAAATAGCCGAGATATTGCCATAGTCGTCAATAGTTTTGATAGCCACGAAATATAATTGCGCCGGTTCCAGTCCGGTTATTGTAAAGGTTTGAAGCGAACCCGGTTCGACAGGAACGGGCGGATCGGCTACAGTATTCGCCGAGTCCCAGTTCAGATTAGTAATCAATCCGCTATAGGTTTTGATAATATATTCGCTGGCTAAACCGGTAAGGCTGTCATCACCCGACGCGGTCCAGCTTATGTCAATCTCACCTTCATTTTCTCCGGCAGCTGCAATAAGATCATAAATAGGCGCCGGTAATGTCAAATCGGGAGTCGTACCGCTTACGATATTAGATAGGCCAGACCAATTCGGCACCTCATCAGCGGTCTTGATTGCGAAATAATAGGTAGTTTGAGATTGAAGACCGTTGACAGTAAATGTTTCCTGATGGCCTGCCGTATGCGGGGATGGCTCATCGCTTGCCTGTGATACAAAGTCCCAATTGGCATCGGTTACAGGCATGTTTGAATATCTAACATCATATTGATTGGCAGTTCCCGCACTGCCGTCATCACCGGGAGCAGTCCAGGTAAGAGCAACTGTATTTTCAGTCAGATTAGAAATCTGCAGGTTGGTTATCGGGTCAGGCGCAATATGTTCGTTATCTGTGGCATCTAAAGCGATGTTTGATAAACCTGACCAGTTAGGTACCTCATCGGCAGTTTTGATTGCGAAGTAGTATATAGTGTTTAAATCAAGGCTAATCACGGTAAATGATTCCTGATTACCTGCCGTCTGCGGGGATGGTTCCATATTTGCTTGAGTTGCCGAGTCCCAGTTAGCTTCAGTAATCATGGCTGTTGAATACCTTATATCATACTTATCGGCGGTTCCCTGATTGCCGTCATCGCCGGGAGCGGTCCAGGTTAGCAATATTGATGATTGAGTCACATCTGAAGCTTGCAGGTCGGCAATATTTGCCGGCGCAGTCTGTTCATTTAGTGTCGTTTCGCTGGCGATATTTGATAAGCTCGACCAGTTTGGCACATCATCAGCGGTTTTTATCGCAAAGTAATATAGGGTATTGATATCAAATCCATTCATAACAAATGTTTCCTGACTGCCGGCTGTTTGCGGCGCCGGTTCATTATCAATTTGGATAGCCGAACCCCAGTTGGCCTCAGAAATTACAGCGGTAGAATACCTTATGTCATATTCGCTGGCGGTTCCTTCATAACCATCATTGCCCGGGGCAGTCCAGGTGAGAGTAATCGAATTCTCAGTGGGATTAGCGGCTATTAAATCAGCCACAGCTCCGGGCTCAATCTGTTCGTTTTCCGTAGCGGCGCTGGCGATATTTGACAGTGCCGACCAGTTAGACACCTCATCGGCGGTTTTAACAGCGAAATAATATGTGGTGTTCAAATCCAGACCATTTACAACGAATGATTCTTGACTGCCGGCTGTTTGCGGTGATGGCTCTCCGATAACCTGTATTGCAGAATTCCAGTTAGCCTCAGTAATCGTCGAGACTGAGTACCGAATATCATACTCGCTGGCGGTTCCCTGATTGCCGTCATCGCCGGGCGCAGTCCAGGCTAAGGTTATTGATGTTCCCGTTGAATCTGTTGTTTGCAAATTGACAATAGGAGCCGGCGCAATATGTTCATTATCAGTTGTGCCGGCTGCTACATTCGATAAAGCTGATAAATTGAACACTTCATCAGCGGTTTTTAAGGCAAAATAGTATGTTGTACTTAACTCCAAGTCATCAACGACAAATGACTCCTGACTGCCGGCAGGTTGGGGAGTTGGTTCATTCGAAATCATTATCGCTATATTCCAATTAGCCTCGGTAATCATAGAGGTTGAATAGCGGACATCATATTCCGCGGCGGTTCCTTGATTGCCGTCATCGCCGGGCGCAGTCCAGTTTAGGGTAATTGAATTTTCGGTTGGATTGGATGCCGCCAAATCAACCACCGCGCCGGGCGGATTCTGTTCATCATCCGTTCTGGTGTTGGTGATATTAGATAAACCAGACCAGTTTTGCATTTCATCGGCGGTTTTTATGGCAAAGAAATAAGTAGTACTGGATTGAAGACCGGTAATTGTAAATGATTCCGGGCTTCCGGCTGTTTGCGGCGATGGTTCGCCATCTACCTGAATTGCCGAATTCCAGTTAGCCTCAGTAATATATGATGTCGAATATCTTATATCATATTCATTGGCAGTACCCTGATTAATGTCATCGCCCGGAGCAGTCCAACTTAAGAGCGCCGAATTTAGTGTTGGGTTTGAGGCCAGAAGATTAGCAATTGCGGCAGGTGCTTCGGTATCGCTGTCGGTTGTAGCATTGCCGATATTTGATAACTCCGACCAGTTAGGTATTTCATCGCAGGTTTTAACAGCAAAAAAATAAGTTGTGCCGGGTTCAAGGTCTTCAATAGTATAACTTTCCTGAATACCCGATGATTGCGGGATAGGTTCGTTTATTACCTGGATGGCCGAACTCCAATTTGCCTCGGAAATCGCAGAAGTTGAATATCTTATATCATATTCGTTGGCTGTACCCTGATTATCGTCATCGCCGGGCGCAGTCCAATATATTGTTACTGTTGAACAGGTTACGTCCGAGGCTATAAGATTGCCCGTAGCGGCTATAAGAAAGATTACTATAGTTATTGCCGGTAAATTGGTTATATAATTTAATAAATGGCAAAAAAAGTGTTGTCTTTTCATTTTATGCCTCATTGCTAATTATCCTTGCCTGTTTCTATTCACTTCCAGCATGAAATGCAAATAGTAAACCATTCGTCTAAAAGAATTATAACATATTCAGTGCCATCATGTTACAGTCCGCAATCGGTCTTATGAGGCTTATATTATCGCTATAAACCCTGTATTATTTCTGGGCATTGTTTCATAATTAAACAATAAACAGTCAGGAGTTTCTTGGGAAAACCGGCAAATTCTTTATAATTTGAGTTGATTCAACGAGTTCCTCGTATCATGCGGGCGGCACACGTCCTCGTGTGCTTCTTATCTATCTTACAGCAGACGAGGACGTCTGCCAGTCACATACAATGTTTCTCGCGTCGTAAGGAACTCTTTCCTGACGACATTGAAATCATTACCACAAAGGGCAGATAAATAGTTAAAACCACAAGTCCGTCTTAGGCGGATTGACCTGCAAAACCACAAAACTTATTTACACATTGCAGTATCGTATGCTGGAGTTTATGAATAATCAGGGTTAAAGTACCGCAAGAGCAGCCGGAACATATCGCTGCCAGTCGGGATATGGCATATCGGACATAAAAAGATCCATCTCGTCAATCCGAAATCCGATATCAATTAAAAAATTATACAATCTGATATTATCAGCCGGACACCAGAGCATGATTTTATCATTTATTTTGGGTTTGACGAGTCGAAGCGTTTCAGCCATCACCTTTTGAAGGTAATCGCTTGAGATTGCCCCTGCCGGCGCAATTTCACAGTTTTTTACAATAAGACTACAGCCAATTCTTTGCCCGCGAAATTTGAAGATATACAATTTATGGAATTTGCTTTTTGTGAAATATTTCCATTCGCTGGAATGGGAATAGCCTCTTATTTTGCTCTCAAGCTTGTTTATCCAAGCAATGTCAGCCTGAGTATGAACATCAATAATTTTTATCCTGTTGCTTTTATAGGTTTCATCTTAGCCGGGTCGGCTTTCATCCAGGGAAGGCTGGAGAGCGGCGCCATGCCGAATTTGCTGTATAGACCTATTGCCTGAGTGTTGAAAGCAAAAGTGCATAGAGAATGAGTCATATTGCGGCCATCGCGCCAGACCTTATCGAGAAGTTTTCTGCCAATGCCTTTATCCTGATACTTCGGATGCACAAACAGCCAGGCAAGATGCCATTGTCTGCCTCGGACAATCGCGCCGGCAAAACCAACGATTCTATCGCCGCTATAGGCGCAGTAAAATGTATCCGAATCTGTTTTTTGAAGGTGAACAACGAAAGGCGGCGTTTCATTAATTTGCCATCTGAACGGTTCTTTTCCGGTTTGCCGTCTGAGATGATTAATACTGGCGCTCATTAGTCTTATAGCGGGAAGTAATTTCTTTGTTTTACATTTTCGATAAATGATTTTATTCATCCTATTGATATTCCTTAGTAAAATGAAATATAATTATATCGATATCCGCATACATTATTAACCATTCGGGCATCTTTGTTAAATAAAATGATGAAGTTAAGCTGTTGATTTATTTTGCATGTCATAGTATGATATGTTTCTAATAAACTCAATGACCAGAATATTTAAATTGGTCAGAATAACGGAGGGATTATGGCATTGAATAGACGGGACTTTCTAAAAAAGACCGGCATTATATCCGTATCCGCTGTCAGCGCTCCGATGCTTCTGAATTTGTTAAACAATATGGGATGCGCTCCGGCGGTGAAACGGGAGTTTAGCGATTCGGAAATTAAAGCGATTCTTGAAAACGCTCGCTCGCGCGGCGGTGATTTTTCCGAGATATTCATCGAGGATACGGCATCGCTAAGATTGAAAATGTCCGAGCAGTTATTTACCTCCGCGACAGCAGGCGTCGCCGGCGGTGTTGGAGTAAGAACCGTTGATGAGGATAAAAACGGTTATGCCTATATCAATGGCTATGATTTTAGCGGCGCCTTAGAGGCGTCTTCGACAGCCGCCTTTATCGCTTCAACTAATCATGGTTCTAAAACCGCCGAACCTATTGCCTCTGATTTTCCCAACACCGTAAAAGTCGAAATACCGATTGAATCAATACCCGAATTAAAAAAGATGGAACTGATGAATGAAGCTGACAACGCCGCCAGAAATTTCAGCCAGTATGTAAAACAGGTCGATATTACTTACTATGATCAGATATGCAGACGTAAGATAATTAACTCTAATGGACTTCTAATCGAAAATAAATTGCCCCTTATCTGGTTTGTAATAGAAGTCTTGGCTGAAAAAAACGGCGTTCGTCACAAAGGGAGATGCCGTTTGTCGGTTCATCAGGGTTTCGAATTTTTCGAGCAAAATAATATCAGGGAAGCCGCTATAAAAGCCGCCGCCGAGGCTGTAGTTATGCTGGATGCCAAACCTGCCCCCTCCGGAGGAATGCCGGTTGTCATGCATCCCGGCTGGGGAGGCGTGTTGATTCATGAGGCGGTCGGGCATGGTCTTGAAGGTGATTTTATCTATAAAGGCGCCTCGATATATTCAGACAAACTTGGCCGGAAAGTAGCGTCGCCCTTAGTAACCATGGTTGATGATTCAGCCTGGCCTAATGCTCGCGGCACTACCGAATTTGATGATGAGGGAACTATCGGTCAGAGAAATGTGCTAATCGAAAAGGGTATCCTCAAAGGCTATATGCATGATTTAATTTCGGCAAAGATGCTGCATGCCAAGCCCACCGGCAATGGCAGGCGGGAATCCTACAGACATTATCCGATTCCAAGAATGACAAATACATTTCTCGATAATGGCAATGCCAAACATGATGATATAATCGCTGATACTAAAAATGGTCTATACGTAAAAGCTCTTTCGGGCGGCTCGGTCGATACAATCTCAGGTCAGTTTAATTTTATTGTGCGCGAGGCTTATTTAATCGAGGATGGCAAAGTAACGACCCCAGCGGCAGGGGCAACACTTATTGGCAAAGGAATCGATGTGTTAACTAATATTGACGCTGTCGCGGATAACCTTGAATTGGGAGTGGGGATTTGCGGCAAAGGACAGTGGGTGCCGGTAACTGCCGGAGTGCCCACAATCAGAGTGGCTAAGGGAATAACAGTTGGCGGAGCGGCATAGGAGGCAACCATGGATTTTATTAATAGAATTCTCGATAAATGCGTTCGTTCGGGAGCCGAGATGGCTGAGATATATCAACTTAAGCAAAGGAATCTATTTGTTTCCGTAAGAGACGGCAAAGTAGAAACTGTTGCAAAAGCGGCGCCGGGCGGCATAGCCATCAGGTATATTTCATTTGGCAAAACCGCATTTGCGCACACTACCGACATCTCAGATACAGCCATCGACAGCATGATTTCCAGATTATCCAGACTTGTTAAAAAGACCAGCAAGGATGAGTTTACCGGTTTGCCGAGCACGCAAAATTACGAACACCAACCGGATATATACAATCCGGAGTTTATTGATATTTCCACCGATTACAAAATCGAATATTTAGCCAAACTCGAACAGTTAACCCTGCAATATGATACTCTTATTACTAAGGCAAATGTTTCATACGATGAAACTTTAGCCACACATAGTATAGTTAATACAAATGGTGCGGCGATGAGTTATGATTCGACATTATATACGGTCAGTGTAATGGCAACAGCCTTAAAAAAGGATGAGATGTTTCCCGGTGAAGGAGAATTTTCCGCAAGGTATTTCAATGACCTTCCCGGGCCTGAGGAGATAGCTAATCAGGTTGCTTCAAAAGCGGTTCGCCTTATCGGCGGTTCGGTTGTGGAAAGCGGCGATTATGAGATTATATTTACGCCTGGCGCTGTTCCATCGTTTCTGTGGGGATTGTTTTTCGCTTTGAAGGGCGATAATTATTTGAAAGGAGCCTCATTTCTTGCCGGTAAAATAGGCCGGAAAATCGCAGTCGATAAATTCAACCTCTATGACAATCCGCTTTTGCCGCGCGGTATAGATAGCCGTCCGGCAGATGATGAGGGCGTTGCCTCAAAAAAGCTCGCGCTTATCGAGAATGGAATTCTCAATGAGGTATTGTATGATACTAAGACTGCCGCCAAAGCAGGAGTTGAATCCACATCATCTGCAAACAGACGAGATTATAGCGGATTCCCCGAAATATCCGCGAGCAATTTCTATATCGGTAAAGGCAATGACAACTTCGATGATGTGGTTGCCTCATGCAAAAAAGGCATCATAGTCGAACAAACGCAGGGTTGGGGAATAAATGGCATAACAGGGCAGTACTCAGCGGGGATTAATGGTACGCTTGTTAGAAATGGTCGTATAATAAAACCTGTAGCTAATGTTGCTTTAGCCGCCAGCGTCGATGAGCTTTTTAATAGGATTGAAGCTATTTGTGATGATATTACTTTCTATGATAATTTCAATATGCCGTCTATAATGGTACAAAAGATGAAAGTGGGCGCATAGATTGGAGTTAAGTTAAAAATGGAACATATCGGCTATCGCCAAAATACGATAATTGTCGGATTGATTTTACTATCTCTGATGTCGATTGGATTTACTCAGCTAACATTCGCAGATGAAAAACATGAAGTCGCTGTTACGATACTGCCTCAAGCGGAATTCGCAGAGCAGATTACTGCCGGGTTAGATTTTGAAATTCTGGTTTTAATCCCGCCCGGAGCCAGTCCGGCAACTTATGAACTTGCGCCCCGGCAGATGAAAATACTTAGTCGGATTCCTTTATATTTCAAACTTGGGTCCGGTTTACCCTTTGAGGATGTTTGGCTGGGAAAAATCTCCGATTTAAACGAAAGCATGGTTATTATAAACTGCTCGAAAGGGATTGAAATTCTATCCGGCGCTCATAGCCATCATGATGACCAGCATTCGACTCATCATATGCAAGACCCGCATATCTGGTGTTCGCCGTTAAATGCGATGATTATAATTGATAATATGGTTGATGGTTTCGTTAAGGCATACCCGGAATATGACACACTGTTTCTCAAAAATGCCCACTCTTATAAACAACAGCTTGAAAATCTAAATCAAGAGATTAGCAAACTGTTTGAGAAAAAAAATAGCCGCAAGTTCATAGTGTTTCATCCGGCTTGGGGGTATTTTGCCAACGAATACAGGCTTACTCAAATTCCTATTGAGATTGAGGGCAAAGAACCGCGAGCTTCAAGCTTAAGAGTATTAATCGAGACCGCCAGAAGCGAGGAGATAAATATAGTATTTGCCTCGCCGCAGTTTAACTCGGAAAGCGCCCGTATGATAGCCTCGGAAATTAACGGCGAAGTAGAGTTTATCGATTCGCTTGGAAAGGATTATATTAATAACATGCGAGAGATAGCTATTAAATTAGCAAAGGCTATGCAATAAAATGGAAAATACTCCCGTCGTTGAATTCCAGCATTTATATGTATCGTATGATAATTATGTTGTTTTGGAAGACATCAACTTTCAGGTTGAAAAACTGGATTTCTTGGGCATTATCGGACCTAATGGCGGCGGCAAGACTACCCTGCTTAAAGTAATAGTCGGCTTGATTAAACCGCAAAAAGGCAAAGTGTTAGTGAATGGTAAATCGCCATCAAAAACGCGCTCTTCATTTGGCTATGTTCCCCAGTTCGCTCATTTTGACCGTGATTATCCTATTAATGTTTGGGATGTTGTTTTGATGGGAAGATTAAACAAGTCCGGCATATTTAAAAGATATAGCAGTACCGATAAGGAGAAAGCCGCCTATGCTCTTCAACAGGTTGGGATGTATGAACAAAGACGCCGGCAAATTGGCAGACTATCGGGTGGTCAAATTCAGCGGGTTTTGATTGCCAGAGCATTAGCAACCCAGCCGATTGTATTGCTTCTTGATGAGCCTACTGCAAGTATTGATATCGAAACGGCGGATAATTTTTATGAATTGCTTTATAATCTTAATAAAAAATTATCGATTATTCTGGTCTCGCATGATATCGGCGCTGTTTCCAGTCATGTTAAGTCGATTGCCTGTTTAAATCGAAAACTGTATCATCATGGTTCTAAGGAGCTATCGCCTGAAGCTATAGAATCCACTTATGGCTGCCCGGTTGATTTAATCGCACATGGAGCCCCGCATCGAGTGTTAAAAAAACATAATCATCATGGGACTGCAAATGATTGAATCGTTAAGCGAACTCTGGCAATTCCAGTTCATGCGTCATGCTCTGCTGACAGGGCTGTTAGTTAGTATAGCTTGCGGGATTATCGGCACCTATGTTGTAGTCAAAAGGATAGTTTTTCTATCGGGCGGCATCTCACACACTGCCTTTGGCGGCATCGGGATAGGTTATTTCTTCGGCTTTAATCCGATAATAGGCGCCATAGTTTTCAGCATAGCCGCCGCGCTGGGTATCGCTATTGTCAGACAGAAAGCCAGTCAACGCGAGGATACTCTTATAGGGATTATGTGGGCTGCCGGTATGGCAATAGGTATTATTTTTATTGATAAAACCCCTGGTTATGCGCCCAACCTTATGAGCTACCTTTTCGGCAATATCCTAACAGTATCATCACCTGATTTGGTTATGATGATTATTTTGGATGTCATCATATTATCAACCGTTTTAGTACTGTTTAAAGAATTTAAAGCTTTTACTTTCGATGAGGAATATTCGGCGGTTTCGGGCATTCCGATAACGGCGCTCAATATCATATTATTCTGTCTCATCGCCCTAACTGTTGTCATACTTATCAGGGCAGTTGGAATTATCTTGGTAATTGCATTGTTGACAATTCCGCCGGCGGCGGTAATCAGATATAATTTTACACTTGGGAAGACAATGGTTTTTTCTATAATAATCGGAGTAATATTTACGACTGCCGGTTTGCTTTTATCAGCGGCATATAATATAACATCCGGGGCGGCAATTATTATTGTTGCCTGTATCGGGTATTTTATTTCGTTATTGATAAAGCCTTATGTGATAAATCACAGAGGGGCAAAAACTGATAGCTGATAAGGCATAGAGGGGAATAATGAAGGGGCACACGAGGACGTGTGCCGCCCACTCTATACGCTAAGAACGTGTGCCGCCCACCATAATAATAAAAAAGAGGGCGTATCCGCCAATGGCGGACGCCCCTACGCGTTTAGGCTTCCAATGTTATGTCGCTACAAATTCGTATTATCTTTTAAATCTTTTCAGATGAGAGATATGAAAATCCCATTCGGGGGTTATAAGACTATCGCTAAAATCAATAGAGTACCAGGGGCTGATGTCAATATCTTGCGGATTATTTAAGATATGGATATCCTGAGCAGGCATGAAGCTTTGAGCTAAGAGAAAATATTTCATTCGGGAGTTATTAGCAATTGCCGCATCCACGACAATTACAGCATGCCCTGGAAAACCGCCATTAATAAACACATCCCCTATTTGAATATCACTGCTATTTTCTACGTCTTGAAGTTCCCGGCTTAGAGAATGAGTACCGGCATAGGTAAAAACGGTTTCCAAGTAATCTTTGAAATTGCTATATGTCGAATCTATGTCATCAGACAATTGCCAGCTAACATGATTATTATTAACAATAGGCCGATAACCATTTATCCATTTTCTGTATTCGGCATTGTCGCCGCTGGTGAATTTAAAATGAATCGCATCATATGCCTTGATTGAATACAGATACTCAGCGCGAAGCCTTATAACAGCATCCGCGCATTGTTGAAGGTCCTTATTGCCAACATCAATATCAATTACCGCAAAATGAGCTTTCTGATTATTCTTTTCCTGCAAATTATATAAATACACAGGCGGCTTGCCCTCTTTCAGGGGGAGATGCCTTAGCCAGTCGGCAAATGAGTTACTGTCAGCGTTTGTTCTCTCGAAACCATCAGGCACGGGAATTCTATTAACTATACTGTTTGATTCATCATAGCTATCGAGCCAAGTATAATTATTTGTCCGGGAGCATGCTGGTATTGATAGCAGTATTATTATAATAGATGTTTTCAGGATGTTAAGAGCAGGTCGTTTTCTCCGCCTCAGGCAGATGAGCGGAGCGAACAAGAAACCCGACACCTCTCGCAGCAATACAAACCTCTTTCCCTTAGATAAAATGTCGGGTTTTTCCCTTTGGTCAGAACCCGACCTGCTATTGGCAGATGGGGTTTGCCTAAGGTGAATGCCAACCATAAATATCGAAACAAAGAATGGTTAAAGCAAACTATCAAAATCCGGCCACGAGCGTAAACCGATGCGTATTGCCCAGATCATTCTTGTAATTCACAAAAGCATAATCGAATTTGAACTGATTGTAAAACACGCCGCCGCCAACTGAAACTCCGCGCGAGTCCCAACCTATGCCATAGCCTGTTCTCAATGAGAAATATCGATTATAAGTATATTCAGCGCCAAAATTAATCTTGGAATCAGTATCGCTGTAAAAAACCGCATCGGTTAAAATCTCAACCATCTGATTAAGATACATCGGTTTGTATGATAACCCCAGCCTGTATTCCTTAGCTAAGGGGAAACTTTCAGACTCAAATTTCGGTTCGGTGCCGAGGTTTTTCATTGCGGCTCCTATGCTTAACTCATCAGTGAGGGGCGCATATATACCGGCATCTATCATAACAGCGTTTGCCGAGGAATAATCGATTTTCTCATAAGCATACTTTAGCGACAGGCCAAAGTCTAAATAGTCAAAATCATAGGCAAAACCGAAAGAACCAACAAAATGGTTCTCATCAAAAAGCCCATCAGGGTTGGCTGAGGGATTCGTCCTTCGTTCGATATCGCCTACCTTGCCAAGCCATAAATATCCGCCAAGCGAATATCTTTTGCCTTTTGCAGCCAAAGAAAGATAGTTTTGAGAAACATCCTGAAAATAAGAATTATACATAAAAACAGCCTGGTTATTTCCCTCGAATGACCGCAATAATGCCGGATTATAAAATGATGAGGATATATCAACACCCGAGGCTGTTACCGCCTCAGATAGAGCGGCCGGACGAGACCCGGAACCTATACGCAGAAAAATAAAGCTCGAACTTCCTGCCGATGCAGCCGTTAGTTCCGGAATAGCTAAAATTGCTGCCGCTAATATCATTAAGATTATTTTTATTCTCAAAACAATACCCTCATTGTAAAAACATGATAGGAGTTTTCATCAACCTTGCCCGCCATATAGGCATAATCAAAACCGCCGTGCAAATTACCATAGGGGTAGTATAAGCTCATACCGAATGTAGGCGAACCGTCAGAATAGCCCGCTCTTAATCCTAATAACCTTCTATCAACCGATGTGCTGATAGATTCATCCTCGGATTCTTCATCAGCCCCAAACAGATTGACTTGCTTTAAAATCCAATATTCTGCACCGGCATAATATTTCATATCGAGATGTTCGATTTTAACAATATCTACCGCGGTAATAATCGTATTATTCATAAACGAACCTGAAAGTCCGCTTCTTATGCGCAATGGGAATGGATCGTTATATACCGCGCCTTTGTTGCCCGACCAGTAATTACTCGAATCCCATCGATGTTCTAAACCAATATCTTGAACCGATAAGCCGACAGCATAAAATTTCGCAAATTTGAACAGCCCGCTTGCATCCAAGCCGACTGCCCCTGAAGTTAAATTATCTAATTTGGATTGAATATATTTTAAGTTGGCGCCAAAAGAAAAGTCATTATTTGCCTTTTTGGCAAATATCAAGGTAAACAAATTATCGTTGTTAGCCATATTACCATAGAGCGTTCTGTCGGAATTGCGCATCGGAACATCACTAACAGAACTGTTTATCCATGAAAGCCCCATCACTGCCTGATTGCGCACCAATGAAAGGAAAGAGGCAGTATTCAAATTCCGGTCTAAAGATAGGCTGTGGTAGGCAAATCCCACTCGTTTCTCCTTGATAAAAGCCGCGCCGGCGGTATTGTAATGTATGGCGTCAATACCCTCAGCCACAGCGCAGAAAGCATTGCCCATTCCCAATGCTCTGGCGCCAAGACCAAATTTCAAAAAGGCGCCTGTTTGACCGGCTTTGCCTGCTTCATCATCAGCAAACGATATATTTGCAATCAGCAAGAGCAAAATTGATATTATCAGTATCTTTCTCATTTTATCACAACCACCTTTCCCCACCAGTCTTCGCCGGAATCACGTTTGATGTTGTAAAAATATATGCCATTAGCCACCAGCTCGCCATTATCATTTTTACCAAACCAGACATCAGTATCAATCTCTACATCACCGGGGCGCGATTCATTATCGACAACGGTTCTGACAAGGTCTAAGTTAAAATCGTATATCTTAATAGTAACATTTGCACTTGCTTCTAATTTGTAATGGATTGTTGCTCCCTTACGGGTTGATTCTATCGGCGAGAATGGCGAGGGGTACGCGTAATGGTCATCCTCGTAAAGCTGTGAGCGGAAAACGCTGGTATCGCTTCCGGCAATCCGAATAGTGCCATCAGCGCCGCCAGCCCATATTGCAGAGCCGATTGTTTCCACAGCATAAAACCCTGATGGATAATATACTCTTGTACCAGTCGAATCTTCAGCCTCACTAAGCACATCCCAGTTTTCTAAATCATCGCTGTAATATAACCCATTATTGGTAGCCGCAAAAACCGTATCGCCTAAGAAGGCGAAATCCCAAGCGGCTTCGTCAATAACAGTGGTCCAGGTTTTGCCGTAATCTACAGAGTAAGCAACGGCATATTTTTGATGCGTATCACTGCTTCCGATTGTAACCCCAACACGGCAGGCAGCCCAGATATATGTCGAGCAAACCGGCGCGAAATTACCGGTAAATGTCATAAGCGTTGGGTCGCCGATATCGACTATCTGTAAGCCATTGTATAAATCAGCGATAAAAGCATTAGTGCCGGAGATTGCCATATTGACAGCAGAGCCGGGAGTGTAATATTGCCCTACAAGCTCAAGGCTTAAAGTATCACCGCCATCGGCTGGCAACTGAAACACTCTTAAGGCAAATTCATCAACAACATAAATATAGCCGCTATCGCTGCCGCTGTCATAATAAACATCCCGCGCTTTGCCATCAACATTATAGCCAGCTATAAATGCAGGATTTGCCGGGTCGGATACATCAATCGCCTGAAGACCGGAATCGAGGTCAGCTACAAATGCTATATTGCTATCGACAAAAACGCTATAAACATTGGTTAATGAATCGTAAGTTCCCAACAATGCCGACTCGGGAGGAGCTGCTAAATCGTAGATAACTAAACCGTCGCTGCCGGCGGCAACATACGCATAATTGCTGTCGATGAAAGCATCCTTAACAGAGCCTGGCGTATAGATAGTATCAAGCGTCGGGTTTGCCGGGTCGGTGATATCAATTACTGCCAGCCCCGAATTATCATCGGCAACATAAGCATAATTGCCGGCGACCGATACATTAAGAGCATGACCATCAGTATCATAGCTTCCAATTAAGTTTGGGTTATTTGGATTACTTATATCGATAATCTGTAAGCCTTCATTATAATCGGCAACATAGGCATAGCTGCTATCTACTGCTACACCGTGCGCCCGCCCCGGCGTGTTGACACTACCCATAAAAGAAGGGTTCGATAAATTGCTGATACTAACTATCATCAATCCCTCGCTGCCATGCGCGACATAAGCGCAACTGCCATCAATAAAGACATCAAATATGCGTCCCGGCCTGCCATGTACATCAAGCGCAACGACATGATTGCCGGGAATACTGTTTTCCGTATCTACCGGATTATGCGCTATCTGCCAGGCAGTATCCTGCTTGGTATTAGGAACATCATATCTGGTAAAAACAAAGCGGTTAATTCCATAAGCGGTTCCGGCAAAAACCGATATTGTGTCGGGCGCCAGCGTCGTATCGACTTTTACCGAGAAATAGTAGTTGGTATAATTATAAAAAGTGCTGTCAATCCATAAGTCTATGCTGTCTGATGCATTAAGATACAGGTTTTCCCAAAGCTGTCCCCCATCGGTTGACCTTAGCAAGCCGCCATACCAGCAGGCGCTGTATATGTCATCTTTATAAATATCCAAATCCCAAGACAACATACCAACCCAGTTTGTTGACGGTGGAGTTTCTGTAACCCAGTTGGCGCCGTCATCGGTGGTTATTGAAATGCCGTCGCCGTATTCATTATCGGTTCCGGCGTATTCTTCGGTATGAATAGTCGCTGCGCACACATAGCGGGTGTCGTTGTAGTAATTTGCCGCCAGAGCCGATACCAAATCGGTTGGCAATCCCGAACCCGCCCTGAATGTCTGCCAGGTGGCGCCGTTGTCGGTAGTATATGATGCGCCTCCGGCTGTGCCGAGCCAGACACCATTCGAGTCGTAGGCTATCTCGATGACAGAATTGGAGGTCAATCCTTGATAGGCATCATCGAAAGTCGAATTCATAAAAGCCATTGCCGATGCAGTTAATATTGTAACAATTAAAACAGTAAACTTCATTAACACCTCATTGCCATTGCCTAAAGAAATCTTTTGCTTCTACTAATGTATCAGGCTGTTTAAATTCACATTCATTTATTTTCATATTATTATTTCCATGCTTATAAATATATAACGATGTTGTATCATAGGCAGTAACAACATGATTTATCAAATTTGCTTGATTTTCCTGATCATCAATTGCCGTAAAATGGAAAATGTAATCGCCAGCTTGGTTTTCCGGAGTTGGACCGGTAAAGCCGGCAACATATATGCCATCACCGGCAACCGAATCGCCATTATCACCCCTGTCTGTCATCAAAAAACCGATTCCGTTGGAAGTGCCATCGGGTTTGGTAACAGTATAATAAACCTGATCGATATTATTCAATCCCTGCGGGTCGTAAGCTGATATGAAAAAGTACGAGCTGTCATAACTTCTAATAATCGAATCGGGAGCAATTAAATTATAGACGTGGGGATTAACATCGCTCATATATATAGTATGCTCTATTACATTTCCGGGATTGCCGGAGCTATCGCGAGCCGTAAAATAATAGATATAAACTCCGGCCGATTCGGATGTATCGATGCCTGTCAGGCAATAACTGAAAATTCCATCACCGGCGATTGAATCACAACCTTGGCCATCATCCAACATATAAGATGTATCAGGCATCAGCGAACCATCAGGCTTCTCGATAGTGAAATACACGCTCACAATATCATCAAGCCCCTGTAAATCATCGACTATAACAGAAATATCGATAGTATCAGGAAATCCTAATGGCATGAGAGCCGGGGCTGTTAAGCTTATTATAACCGGAGATGGCTGCACTATTACAGCTGCCATTTTTCTAACAGGTGCCGCCGAATTTCCATCCTGGTCGCTGGCATGGAAATGAAATAAATAACTGCCATTGACTTCAAATATAGTTAGCTCGTCCTCATCAAGAGCATAGCTATAAACGCCGTCATTTTCAGTTGTATCGATATTCAATCCATCATCATGCATGAATAATGTATCGGGATTGAACAAACCATCAGGACGCTCTATTGTAATGTAAACTATATCTATATCCCCAAGTCCCTGAGGGTCGCTGACAAAAGCATAAAAGGGATAAGATATTGGAGTGCCCGCAGTAATGTAAAAAGGCGCATCGGCATCAATAATTTCAGGCATATAATCAGTAATAGGATTATCTCCATTACAACTACAGCCAATAAAAATACTAATCATTGCTATATCAAGAAATATAAAAACATAATACGATATTGAATTGGTATTGTTTTTCATGCCTGATAAGCTCCTGTTCTTTCCGGCCAAAAAGCTATTATTAAATTTGAAACTTTTAATTGCTTCAATCATACCATTAACAAACTTATCAGACATCCTCCAAAATTTAAACCTTAAAATACCAGTATCACTACTATTGTCAAGCGTTTAATTAACCAAAATGTTCCCATAAAAGTCCGCGGCGAAAGCCCTTTATTGAGACCCGCCTTCCCTCAAAACCAAAATTTTTAATAAATATCAATAGAATTGCGCCGTCAGCACGGTAATGAAAGCGGTTGTCTGATATTATCTTAATGCCGTCATTAATATCAACCTTAAGACGTAATACAGTATTGGCGCAAATATCGATAATGCCAACGAATTTGCTCATTGTTGTATATTAACCTCTTTAAACCTGCTTGCCATATCTAAAAGCTGATAATCCTTTATTGGAAGCCAGACGATTTCACCGGCTGGCATATCAGATTCGGTAAAACGAAAATCCGGTCCCTGAAGTCTGGCATATTTCACTGCACTCATCTGCCATAGAAAGACCGCCATCTCTTTAGCCTCCGGCTCATCAATATAAAAATCCAGTCCCTTTGCCGGCGGTTTATTCTTCAGTTTAGCATGCGGTTGAGTTTTCAAAATTGAAATCGCTTTTTTTGCCCAACGAACAACATCAGCGGCCTTAAAAGCCGGGCTGTAAAGATAAAACCTGTTTTCTTGTTTTTCCTTACGCAAAAGCGCAATCTCCGCTGTTAAAAGCTTGCTGAAATCACGAACTGTTTTATACCGGGTTTTATGCTTAAATTCAAGTGGGAATCGCCAATATGGCGCGCATAATAGCTCCTCGGCAGCTTGACATTGTATCTGGCTGTAGCCATCGTCGGTTATAAGATAAGCTCTATCGCAATTGACGCACTGATAAAAAAGCGAGAAACGTTTTTCCTCTAAATCCGCTCCGCAATTTGGGCATTGATGTTTCAGGGGTTTTATAAATTGGGAGTTTTGTTCGATTGATTTTTTCCCTGTATATTCAAATGGTTTATCGATTTTAGCATAGCCTCTTTTAGCTAAGGAATCGACGAGAACTGTTTTGTATTCGCCGTCTGTTTTATGGGTAATTGCCCATATCGGAAAATAGATAACCGAAATTTTCTCGCCAATCATTGCCGAACATACCGCCTCCGATTTATTATACAAACCGATATTATGTCTATGAAGATCCATCGCCTGTCTCTCGGCATGAGCAGCAGTTATATCTGACCCGACAACAATCGCCTCAGATGGTATCTCCTCGCGGCTGAATGCATACAGTGCTGCAGCCTGCGGTCGTATCCCCAATGATGTTATGCCGAATTCATCGCTTGAAAAGGCCGGAGTTGTAACATCGAAGTCTTTGCCTTTAAGTTTGAATTTGGTTTTTACAGGCATTGGCATGCCATCCGACGTCTCTATTATTTCCGTTGAGGGAGCCAGGTAATCTAATGCCATGCCACGAAATCGATAGAACGGCAAGTAGAAAAATTCCGCTTTCTCTATGCTGCCGGTTAGAGATAAACCTTTGCTTTTAAGGTATCGGTCAGCCGCCATTCGCGCGCCGTAAGCATCAATTTTCGAGGAGTAGAAGTATTTTAATACTCTATGAGGGGAGCCGATTCTGACTATAAGACCGCAATATTCGCATCTGTTGGTCATTGTCCCCTCTGGCGCTTGAGAGGGCTTTCCGCAGCCGGGGCAATTATAGATAAGCTGAAAATCAGCCATCTAATTTTTCGCCGCAATTGGTACAGAACTTTGAACCCAGCGGAAGTTTGGCGCCGCATTTGCCGCAGATGGTTTTTTCGCCAAGCTTTTTGCCGCAAACATGACAGAAATTTGCCTCTGGTGGAAGTTCCGCATCGCAGGCAGGACAGGTGTTGATAGCAACCATCTGATGGCCGCATTTATAACAGAAACGCGAGTTTTCCGGCGTATCGGTATGGCATGCGGGACATGTTACAGTAGGAATTGATTCCGATTTTAAATCGCGCTGCTGAGGCGTCAGCGCGCCCTGCAGAAGCCCCGGAACCATCAGTCCGATGCCGGCGCCCATGCCGATACCGGCGCCAGCCTGCGCCGATTCGCCGCCGGAACCCATCGCCTTAGCCAGCGAGTACTTCAGAAATTTATCAAGATCGCCGACCGCTTTCATCGAGGATTTCTCATCAATCATTTTCTGCACCTCATCGGGGGGCGTTATTGATATGAAAAAGAAATCGATTAGTTTAAGGCCATATTTGGTGAAATCATTAGAGATGCGGCCTTTTATCTCCACGCCAAGTTCATCGAACTGCGCCGGAAGGTCGAAAATCGTCTGGAGTTTTTCGCCAAACATATCGTTCAAGCGGCCTACTATAACATCACGGAGATAGCTTTCGATGTCATCGGTGGTAAAACGCGACTCGCGGCCAACAAGCGAATTAAGGAATAGCATCGGTTGATTAACCTGGCAAGTATAAGCGCCATAGCCGCGCAGACGAACGAGTCCGAGTTCCTTATCGCGGAAAGCGACCGGGTCTTTGGTGCCCCACTTCAAATTGGTAAAAACCTTATGATTAATGAAATAAACCTCGCATCTAAACGGCGATTTGAAATTCCAGGGAAGCGATAGCGCCCGTGTTAGAAGCGGGATATTCAGGCTTGTTAATGTATGACGTCCCGGACCGACTACATCATATGCCCGACCGTTTCGGAAAAATACAGCCGATTGCGATTCACGCACTATAAGCTGGGCGCCAAGTTTGATGTCTGCCGAACCCTGTTCGGGAAAACGGTATATCATGTCCTTGCCGCTCATATCCACCCATTCAATTACTTCCATAAGCATTGTCATAAAACAAACCTCCGCAGTGATGATTTATTATGCTAAACAGTATCCTGAAATATAATTATCCTATCTGCTTATTATCGGCTTGTTATGGATGCATCTTAAAGGCCGAACAGCAATGAAATTAATATAGATGATAAATTGCCACTACTGTCCGGCCTTTTTCATAGAGTTCTTTAAATATTATCCAACAAGCGAAACTTGCTTGATTCGCAGCCCATAGAACAACAAGACATTGGAAAACTCCAGCAAACATCGCCATTCTACTTTTTGCTTTGCATAATATTTCATGCCTGTCCGCCGACAGGAGGAATTAGATTTC